>NZ_PSQF01000042.1:0-25745 GCF_003324125.1 Subdoligranulum sp. APC924/74
AAGCCAAAAGCGCAGATAATACTGGATGCTGCAAAGGTGAGCGCCGCCAGTGGCGGAAACAGCGAACCGAAGCAGGGGCAGCGGTCGCAGAGTGCGAGGGGCTTTTGCCCCCGAAGCACGATGCGGGTACCGCAACCCGACATTATCGAGTATTTTGGCAACGCAGATGCCGTGCCGCAGCCGCCGGAGCGGTGCTTAAGCCGTAAGGCGGGAATTGTGCGGTATTGCCTTTAGTGTTTTCCTTCTACTCCGCCTGACAGAATAACCAATACCCTGTGTAAAATTGCAACCCTTCCCTTTCGCAGCGTACAGTGTTGCATCTTTACACAGGGTATTACTATCCCTGTCGTATTATAAAAAGGTAATTCACCCTGCAGATTGTTGCCATTTACACAGGTTTCCCCTCTTTTTTGGTTCCCCGCACCTGATTCACCCAAAATCCGCTTTATTTCGCAAACGCTGCATCGCGCTTTTCCTCATGTTTTGCTCTGTAAACCTGTGTAAAATTCCAACATATTTCTCCTTTTTTCCTATTCTCACCTTCTATCCGTTTTGTTGTAATTTCGCACAGGTTTATGTTTTGTAGTATTTTCAGGCTGCTTTGCATACAAAACGGCACCGCGTCTTTCAAAAAACGCGGTGCCGCCTTTGATTTATTCAAGGCAACACCGCACAATTCCCGCCTTGCGGCTTAAGCACCGCTCCGGCAGCTGCGGCACGGCATCTGCGTTGCCAAAATGCTCGATAATACACAAAGTATTATCTGCGCTTTTGGCTTGGCATCTGCCGCACCTCGCTCGCCGTATCGGCACTTAGAATTATGCGGTATTGCCTCAAGATTTTGAAGTGCTTACCCTGCCGTGCTGTTCTGCTCTGTCAGCCCCGTAAACACCGGGTCGTTCAGCAGCATTCCGGGAACAACATATCGGTAGGTGATTGCCTGCCTGCCGTTGATCACACGCACACTATCATTGGCCAGTGCCAGCTCTTTCAGGGTTTGCATATCCTCATCGTTCAGATAGATGGAGATCTGCTCCAGGCCAGATGTCTGCTTATATTTTGTCCCGTTTGTAACGGGAACATAGCGGCTGCTGACGGGGTTCAACTCGTAATTCTGCACCCCGCACAGGCGCGCTTTCGCAGCCTGTTCATGGATCAGCTCCGATGTCAGGGTGCCCAGCCGCGTGCCGCGCCAGTCCGCTTCGCTTTGCAGCACTGCCCGCACAGCCAGGTGCAGCCGGATGACAATTCGCTGTTTCATATCGTGGATTCCTGTATTCCTATTTGCATGGATTTTTGTTGTTTGCTGCTTTCGTGGATCTGGATTATTCCACAGCATCAATCAGTGCTTTCAGCTCCTGCGCTGCCGCAATCAGCTCCTGCATCTGGTCCGACATTGCTTTGCGGTCTTCTGCCGTATAACTGCGGATCTTAGCTTCAATATTTTTTGCCGCTGCAATTTTACGCAGTTTGCGGGCCGTGGTGGGCAGCTTGGCCGAAATAAAGTTGTGGTCCTTATCTACTGCCGCCGCCTTGTTTTCCTGCGTCTTGGCCTGGCCGATTGCATCCTGTGCATTTTGCAACGCTGCTGCAAATACGCTCTCGCGCTCCTGCATGCTGCGGCGTTCCACTGCTACATCCAACATGGCGGTGGTCAATGCGTCCTTAATGGCGCGGCGCTCATGGCTGCGTGGGTCAAGGGCTGCAATTTTCAAAAACACTGCGGCTGCACGGGCCTGTTCTTCCAGGGTCAGGCGGAGATAGGTTTCGCACTCGGCTCGGTTCAGGAATTCCTCATCCAGCAAGCGGCGCAGGTCAGGGTTGAGATCATTCTGAATCGAAAGCGCCTTATCAATCGTGCGGGAATTCAGCGGGCTGACCTCTTTCAGCGCTTTTTTCGCTTCCGCTGCGCTCAGGTTATACGGTGCTTTTTGCAGGTTTTCCACAAAACGCGCCGCCGCCTGGCGCATCACACGTTCATTGCTGATGCCGCCGCGCACTTGCAGGTTTGCGCTGTCAATATACACAACTTTTTCGTTTTCCGTCAAGTTGCGCACCACTTTGCACTGCACTTTCTGCCATTCACTCATGCGGTTGGGCAGCTGTTTTTCTTCCTGCTCGCGTTTATCCTGCTCCACCAACAGGCGCAGCGCACGCAGGCGGCGCTCGCCGGAAAGCAGCACATATTTTCCGCCAAAACCGGTCTTAGGGAACACAACCAGGTTGTGCAGCAGCCCCGCGCGGCGGATATCATCGGCCAGCAGCGCAATATCTTCCTCGGTATCCAGCTCACGGTAAAGGGCATTATCCGGGTTTTCTTCAATATCATTGATATTGATCTCGCTGTATTCACCGCCCGGCTCCTGGTCGCCGCGCGCGATCTTACTTAACGCTGCTTCGTTTACTTTAAAGCCTTTCTTCTGCAGTCGGTCCAGTTTGCTTGCCATCACTCTGCCTCCTGTTCAATGCGCGTTTTCAGCTCGGCATACACCTTTGCATAATCCTTTGCCGGGTTGCTGCTGCGTGCACATAGCACAACCGGCGCACCAAGGCGGGTGCTATCCTTTACAGCCTGTCCCTTACGGATTTCGGCAGCAAACAGCTTGCTGCCCAGCTGGCTTTCCCGCAGTTCATTGCGGATCACTTCGGTCAGGGCAGTTTTTTCCACCATAGTCAGGATAATGCCCAAAACATCAATTTTTTCGCCCTCATCGTGCTCCAACTGCTGACACATGGCCACAGTGCGGTACACACTGTCACGGCTGTAGTCATCGCACACGCAGGGGATCAGCACAAAGTCACTGGCCATCAGGGCGTTGGTCACCATTACATCGCGGGACGGCGGGGTATCGATCAAAATATAGTCGTATTCGCCGGCAACCTGTGCCAGGCACATGGCCAAAAACATATTGATACTGGTGCTTTCGGACTGTTCCAGGATTTGCAGCTGCTTGGCCGCCATTGGGGTGTTGCCATTTGCCGGAATTATATCAATATTATCAAACTGCGTGCGGGAAATATAGTTCTGCGTGCCGCTGATGCCATAGGCACGGAACATATCATACACGCCAGCGCGATCAAAAGTATTATCGGTTACACGGGCGCCCGTCAGGGTATAGGTACAGTTGCCCTGGGCATCCATATCCACAACAAGCACCCGCTTGCCGTCCTGCGCCATCAGCGCCGCCAGGTTGCAGACGGTAACGGTTTTTCCCACGCCGCCTTTTTCAATGCAGACTGAGATACAATATCCCATTGTTTTCCTCCTTGCGAGCGCCCTTGTGCAGGCATCTCTTCGTTGCTGTCGCTTAATCTTTGCCTTTTGTTCGGTTCTTTTTGTAGTACCGCACGCCGGTATCTTAATCTAAGGCAATACCGCGGGTTGCAAAAACGGGCACCCCATGCCGTGCGGCATCTCTTCGTTGCTGTTATAGCTTCTATTATATCATATGCTTCGCGTGTGTCAACGGATATTTTGACGAATATTATGCAGGCATCTCTTCGTTGCTGTTCACACCTTTTCTCTGCCGCTTTTCCTTCCCATCCTTCTTCACTTCATCCAGGCATTCCCGCTCACCTACCTTCATTCTCACCTATTATCCCAAGGTCTATCTGAAATCAAAAAACGCCGGATATTTCCATTTCTCTGCTGCACCCCAACAAAAAAGCAGCGGCCAGCAATCTGCCAGCCGCTGCTTACCTTATTATAATAGCGCTCCCGGATGTTCCGCTCCGCTTCATCTCAATTACTCTTCGCTGTCATCCGGGATATCTTCCTCAAAAGCATCCATCCAGCTTTCGTTGTGCCACTTATCTTTTTCACCTTTTTCCTTGGCGGCAACCTTCTGCCGTTGTGCCTGGTCGTTCATTATGGTGCCGATCGGGTTCAGCGCGCGTTCTTCAATAATGTGGTAGAACAGCCCCATCGGGTTATTCACGTTGGGGTCCTTGGCGGCCTTTGCCCAGAACACATCAAAGTCCAGTTCATGCGCCATAGCTTCCATCAATGGGGTCAGGCTGCCATACTTTTCAATCACTTCATTCATGCAGGCCAGGTAATGCAGCCGCATTTCGTCTTTCAGCCCATTGCGCAGGCTGGAAGGCGATGGCACGCACCGCGCTGCCAGGTGGCGGTAAATTTCGTGGTAAGCGCCGCGCTGGCCGCTCGTCAACGTCTTTTCCAGGTATCCATCATCTACAAACTTTGCAAACTCTTTTCGCATATCCTGCCGTTTTACAATCGTTTCGGGAATCAGTTCTACCTTGGGCGGCTCAGGCTCCGGCATCGTTTGCTGCACCGGCTCGTCCATCACATGGTACTCCGCTTCCAACAGCTCCTCTTTGGGTTCTGCTGCCGGCTTTGCCTTGCGGAAAATATAAATGCGATAGTTATCCATATCCTCGCGCAGCACCTTGTTCAGGTACCGCGCCGGGCTGCGCATCGTCTGCGACCGGGGAATGATCTCCTGTGCATAACGGGGTGCCACACCGGCCAGCCAACTGGTCAGCCCGCCGCAATCCAGGATGATGGCATTCATCTTTCCAAACACCGTTTTGTTGCCGCCGTCCTGCTCGCCATCGCCTGCCTGGATGGTGCAGCAGGCATCTGCCAACACATCAATGATCACTTCCACCGCGTGCAGCTCTTCGGGCGTAATCTCCGCGCGCAGCTGATCCATGCGCGCTTTCACAACAATTTCCTCCCGCAGCTCGGTGCGGTGGCGTCCAAAGGAATAGGGGATCGTTGTTTCCGGTGCCGAAACATAATCAAAGGTGATCACGCTGGGGTCATCCAGCAGCGAATCTTCAATCGCCACGGTGGGGCGGCCCTTCTTTTTGCTCTTTTTGCGCACTGTGCTGTTGATGCTGTCTAGGTTGGCCTGTGCGGCGGCATCATCCACCGGGTCAATCGTTACCACCAGCGAAAGAACCTTCTGCCCTTTTTTTTCGTACACATCGTAATTAAAAATAACATCCGTCTTTTCGTTAATTTCCGCCTTTGCCTTTTCCAGTGCCAGGCGGCGGAAATCCGACCATCGGTTGGCCGTATACGAAAGCTGTTCATACAGCATGCTCAGGTTCCATACCAGCGGTTCCCCGGCCGCTTTCTTTTTCAGGTACAGGCTCTGGTAGCTCTTGCACAGCTCGTAAATGCGGATGGAATAGGTGGACCGCATCAGCATGGTGTAGGTCACATCCATGGTGGTATACAGGGTTTTCAGCTGCACCAGGTGCGGTTTCAGCACCGGATCCAGCGTGATGGTCATGCGCGCGCGGCCCTCATCAATGCGCACTTTATCGATCCAGCGGAATGTTTCCACCGTGGAAGTTCCGTTATTCTTGATCCACTGGATGGGCGCGTTGGCCAGCTCCTCAATATTTTTGCGCACCTGCTTGTACAGCGCCCCGCTGTGCGGGTCCATGCCGGTCATCTTGATAAAATCATAAATGCTCAGCTCATAAGAGGGCAGGTCCGTATCCTCCGGCTTAATCATCGAAAAAATATGCAGCATCAGGCGCTGCTGGCTCAGCGTCAGGTTGTTGCGCGTCATCTGTACAAGGTCATTGGATTTGCGAACGATGGTCTGGTCCCCGCGTTCTTCAAACGTAACGACAAACGGATCATCTTTTTTCTGTTTACTTGCCGCCATAAGCAGGGGCCTCCTATATCGGTTGCTGTATCCCGGGTGGTCACGCACATCATGCTAAACATTATAGCACATCCTGTTGTCCAGCGCAAGAATTGCAAATTTACACAGGGTTCACCGTCATTACCCTGTGCAAAATGCAACACCCGCGTTGTGGTTTGCCATATATCCTGTGGGGGTTGCAGCCCGGGTGCAGGTTACACAGGGTTTTATTGTGCTTTTCTGTCCTGCTGTTTCAGGGTTCTGTAACCTGATGGAATGGCAACACCAATTTTTTCCCGTTCTCCCCCATCTCCCGGCTTACCTCTGGTTGTTATTATGGCTTAGATGTTTAGTTCTATATTAGTAATAGGTAGAGCCTGTGTAATTTAACAACGCAAACCTGTGTGTTCAACCAACTGCAGCCTGTGCATTCCACCACCATTTTCCTGTGCGGAAAGCAACCTGCGTAAAGTTGCAAATAAGCCAAAAACAGCCAAACCTGTGTAAATTGCAACACGGGGAACGGGCCTATCCTGTGTGGTTTTCCAACAGGTACGCGGGTCACGGCGGGGCAGGGGAGCGGGAATACCCTGTGTAAATTGCAACTATTCCGGGGGTAACCTGTGCGTTTTTCCAACGGTAAGCGGCATAGGGAAACAAGGCAATCCTGTGCGTTTTTCCAACACGTTTCGGGAATGTTCGGCACAGAATGCGGGCAATACCCTGTGCAAAATTGCAACAGCTCACAGCTGCTTCAAATAGATCAGTTGCAAATTTACACAGGGTAGCACCCCTTATATTATAAGGTAAGTGCCGCACAGAATGGCGCATGAGGGGTTGCAGTTTACACAGGATAGATTGAAAGCTGGAGGTGTATCTGAAAACAAAGAAAATGACGGATATTTCGCAAACACAAGCAGGATTTAAGGCAGAGAGCCGCAGGAATCCTTTGTGGATTCCAAGGCGCTTTAACGCAAAATCCCGCTGTGTTTGTAGAAATAGACTAAATTTTCGACTTTTCAGATACACCTTAGTCCTATCTGAAACGTCAAAAAGCTCGTCTGTTTCAGTAAACGCAGCCGGATTTTGTGCTTGCGAAAGATCCGCTATTTTCGTTGCTCTCAGATGCACCTCAGGAGCTGGCGCAAATAGAAATCGGCAATGGGAAACCGGGAATCAGGGGCAGGGCAGGGGGGACAAAAAAGCGAATGGCATATCTGCAGCAAACCCGCACCCCGTTGTAAAGGGAGAACGGCGTCCCGTTGGCGGGCGTGCAATCCAGCAAACACACACCCGCCGCCGCAAACACCGCAAACCGTTTGCAGGGGCGCGGTGTACCCATCGCGCCGCAAAAAAACGGGAACCGTGCGCCGCAAACCTGCCATCCCTTCCACAAGGCGTCCACCCAGCCGCCAGGCCCCGCCACAAACAGGCGCATGCGAAACAAATAATTGCGCAAAAACAGGGAAATGTAGCAAAAAAGGTGAATTTTGCTGCAAAGTTGCGCTCTGTGTGCGCAGAGGATCATAAACGCGCGGTCAAAGTATATAAAAATGACCGCTGCCAAAAAGAAAATCAGGAATAATTTATACAAAGGCTTTGAATACATTGTATAATTGGAGGAAAACGCAATCAGTAAAAGTGCTGAAAAACAGGAATTTACGTGGATTGTATTGCCTTTCTGGTATAAAGGTGCTATACTTTAACACTGAAAAGTAAATGCGCAATGAGAAGATTCGATGCGGTTTTTTTTGAAAACAACATGGCAACGGTTGCGCAAGCGAAAGAAGCTGGCTTCTTTTATTGTTCCACAGGAATCCCCTGTGGAACAATGTGCTTTCATTAAACCAGCGCGAAAGGCGAGTGAGCAGATTGAATAGAACAGGGAAAAACACAACAGGTTGGGCGCGCCGGCTGACAGCGCTGCTTGTCACCGCTTGCCTGGTTATGGCAATGGCCCTGCCTGTATACGCCGAGGTGGATCTTCTGCCCGACGCACCTGACGAAGTAGAGCTGCTGGAGGATGAGCAGGGAACGGCCTCCGGGGAGGATACCACTCCGCCGGAGCAGAACGCCGCCACCCCGGAACCGGAACAAAGTGCCGAGCCGGAGCAGCCCGCCCCGACCGAAACGCCGGAGCCCACGGCAGAACCCGCCCTGACCCCGGAACCGGCAGCCACCGCAACGGCCACCCCTGTGCCGACCGTGACCCCCACCGCCACCCCGGAACCGACCGAACAGCCGCAGAAGATGTACGCCGCAGAAAGCGTGGATAACGTGCAGGCAGCTAGTGAGCAGGAAGCGGCAGAAGGATTCACGGTTTACTTTGTCGTTCCGGATACGATGCCAGGTAATAATGAGACGGTGACCGTTTTAGATTCCGATGAAATTAAATTTAATGTAAGAACTGATAGAAAACCGGGCAATTCTAAGAATGATGAGTGGTGGCTTCAGCTTTCAATGGAGCCGACCGGATGGAAAACAGAAGATGGACATAAGATTTATGCCGTTAAGAATTGTAAAGATATATTAGGAGATAACTTTCTAGAAATACAGTTCCAGTTATACAGGGATGGTGGTTGGACAGCACAGATTACGCTAAAGGAGCAGGAACCGAAACCTATAAACTTCTACAATAACAAAATGTATGATCCAACTAAAAATGCCGATCCAACTAAAGGTGAATGGACAGACGATTCCATCCTGACGAGTCATACATACTATGCAAACAAACCCATCAAGTTCGAAAACCGCAGTACAGCTAATTTAAGGAACGTAAAGGCAAATTTCTATATCCCTGATGAAAAAAGTGGAAACTTAACATTGGTTAATGGTGACGCAGCGGCTCAAAATGTTCCTGAGGGAGAATTCGTTAGTTTTACCATCCCAGAACAGGCATGCTCTTATGTTCAGTTTACATGGGATGAGGACGGTGAAGAAAAATCCAGCAAATTCTATAACTTCTATAACGAATCTGTTAGTGGTAATGATAAAGAATCCTTTATGTACAGTGAAACAAGTAACTGCTTTATCTATACTGGCGCAGACAACGTAAGATGGGGTAGAGAAAACTCTTTCCGTATCTATTACGATGCTACTTTCTCAAAGCTGCCAACAACAGGAACGGGTGATACTAGCGGCAACTATTCAATCCCAAAAGCCAATAATTCAGAGACCATTTATTATCGGATAAAAGGAGGCAACGGAAACTCCGAAAAAGGCACGCTGGTAAAAGATGATACAAACGAAAACCTTTATTATGTTGACATTCCCCAAGAATATAGTTCAAATAGTTCAATCATCTTTTCCGGTGAAGAAATTAACGATGACAATGCGACAAAAGGAAATGGAGTAAGTACAGAGTGGCTGGAGATTCCCACAGATGGCAAAAATTGCTTCTATGCGGATACGAATGACGATGCAGTATATAAAGGTACCACTCGTGGCGGCTACTGGGCTCCAAAAGGTACCCTGCGTGATGCCGAAAAGGGGAAAGATACTGGCACTAAAGTAGTAGATATTAAATCCGCTCCTTTTACGGAAGAAGCAAACACAAAATATGTTACCAGTACGCTGTATGACTATTATACAGATTACGAACTGAACGGCAATAACCGTGGCAGTTACGATCAAAGTTCTCCTACTGTAAGTCACCGCAACTGGGTACCCTTCCGCCAGTTCGATCAGGCGCTGAGCGATTATTATAAGGATGCAAAGGCCGAATACCCGATTTATACCGGACATTTTCAGCCTGGAGGAGGAACTAACTTTAGCGATATTGCTACTACATTAAATTTGTTTGGGTACGACAAATTTAAGCGTTTCATGGCAATCAATAACTCTCAGTATAATGAAGATCCTCAAAACAATGACAATAATCATACATACTATGCCTATCAGGGCTTGGTTAAGGATACAACATCCACCGGTAAAGCAACAGGTGAACCGCTGCTGAAAGGTACAGGAGCAGTAGAACCGCACTTTAACAAAGAATTCCTCTTAGGAAAGAATAGTAAAAATGCAAAGCTTGGTGAAGTGTACGACAACGTTGCGTTCCCCTTTACCAAGAAACAGATTTTTGGTGAGGATCAGGGCGTTGATTATTGGTGCTTTGACAGCAAGGATACAACCTTGTATCTAAAACAAAATTCGGAACAAAATTCGGATTCAAAATATTTTCTCCAAAGCCAAAGTGCCAATAACAGAGAGTCTTCAAAGAATGTGAGTGCGTCATCGACCCCGAAAGACCCTTATGGCTACTTCCCGTTCAATGAAACAGCAAAGCCTGGTGTGTTTTCTACCTACAATTACGGCTTTGGCACCAAGCTGCAGATGGATTTTACCCTGACGGATGACGGCATGGTGGAAACAGAAAAGGCAGATGGAACAACGGAAAAAACCAGCATCAAGTTCTTCTTCTCCGGTGACGATGACGTTTGGGTATTCATTGATGGCCAGCTGGCGCTTGACGTTGGCGGCGCCCATGGTGAGGTTTCCGGCCTGCTGGAATTTGGCGAGACAGATACAGAAGATGGAAAGAAAAATAGTGTAACAGCCTATGTCAGTAAGGTCAAAACAGGCGGAACGTCAGGTAGTGATAAAGATGATAAAAATGGCAATTCCCCTGTCAAGACCGTAACATATAATAAGGAGGTCATCAAGTTCTACGCGCAAGGCACTACTCTTCCACTCGACAAAGGCCAAAAGCACACCCTTACCATGTACTACATGGAACGCGGTATGTGGGAGTCCAACATGGCGGTGGCGTTCAACTTCCCGGATAATAACGAGCTGCAGGTTCAAAAAGAGGTCGAACTGAGCAAGGTTGATCCAGACTTCAAAAATTGCTTTAAAGACCAGAAAATCTTCAACTTCACCATCCAGAACCAGGCAACCCATTATGGAAAAACAGATGCCGTTGGCCCGAATGAAAGCGGAACTCAGTCCCAAAAGGTGAATTTGAATGAGAGCAACATTGCCGCCGCAACCCCAGGAAACGAATATGACTACATTTTCAGGCGGGAAACAAACCCCTGGCCAGATTCCGGGAATGAAAACGAACAGGTCCTTCACTGGTACGCACGCTTTACGGATACGCAAAGTGCAGCGCGTGAGAAACGTCGTGGCATCCTGACGCTGGAAAACCCCATCAATATCAAAGACATGCGCTTCCTTACGTTCCAGGTTTACGTTGATCCAAAGGATCATGGAGGTGACCTTTCCCTCAACAACCTGTATCTGGAACTGCTGGATGAAAACAACGTCCAAAAAGGCAGCCTTGGCACAACAGGCATTAACGGCGCAACGTATGGCTCGGTCGAAGTGAAGACAGGCGCATGGGTCACCGTAAAGCTGGACCTGCACAAGATGAAAGAGCAGGGCGGTTTTAACAACAACGTCAAAACCATCCGCGTGGGCGATAACTATAACCGCAACATCTATTTCAGGGACTTTACCTTCATTCCCAAAGCGGTGCCAAGTAAGATGACCGGCTTTACAACCGATCAGAAGGACATCCCGGATTACGGCTCCGCCGAAAGCGGTAATTTGGAAAACGCCGAAAACGCACAGTACACCTCCACCGAGGACACAGACACCCAGTTGGTGGACGAGGACGGACGCTTTGTTCTGGAAGATGGAGAAACCGTTACCTTCAGCGACCAGTTCCGCCGCGGCAGCTACATTTCGCTCAAAGAGGAACTGAACCAAAGCCTGTACGACACCACATGGACGGTGTACGAGAACGGGCAGAAGGTTACTTCGATGATGGGAGGTGACAGCGTAAGTCTTCCTAGTCCAACACCTTCGTTAATCGAGCAGAAGGGAAGCAGCCCCAATGATGGCCGAACGGAAAAAACGGGAGCAGAAGAGCAGAACAAGTATGACGGAAACAAACCCTCCGCCGACACCATCGTCTTCCGCTCCTATAAGGATCCGGACGAAAATAGCTCCACGCTGACAAAGCTAAAGGTAAAATACGTCAACACCGTCAAAACCGGCGGGCTGAAAATCCAAAAGAAGGCCGCAGAGGGGGAGGAAGGTACCATTAATGGCACCTACACCTTCAAAGTTACCTTTAATGATGTTGGCGGTGAGGGTCTGGAAAAAAAGGACATCATAAAGTATGTTGAGATCAACATGAGCGATGGGAACAACCCAGAGCACACCGTGACCATCACCGGCATCCCCGTTGGCACCCGCTATACCATCGAGGAAGTCAAAACCGATGATTCCAGACTGCAAAGCGTAACCGTTCCGCCTGATTGCCATTCCGCCCATGAGATCAACAACAACACCATGGTGGAAGGCGTGATTGAGAAGAGCGAAGATCCGAACAATCCGGAACTTACCGCAATCTTTACCAACACCAAGCGCAAACTGATCAACATTGAGTTCGATAAGCTCTGGAAAGATGCAAATGATACGGTCCTTGGTACAACGAACCAGCCGAACGAGATTTACATCCAGCTCCAGCGCCGCCTGGCAACCAGCACAAACGATAAAGACTGGACACTGGTAAAGTACCCGGCTAACAGCACGCAAGACTATGTTACCATTAAACGCAATGATTACGGCTGGCAGTTTACCTTTAGCAACCTGGATCAGTACCCGGTTGACGATACCAACACGAACTACCAATACCGCATTGTGGAAGGTAAGGTGGACGATAAAGGTAAATTTACCCAGGCAGACGGAACCATTACGATTAAGGGCAATACGTATGTTGTAAAGGCTGAAGCAACAGCAAACAGCGAAAAGGACAGCGAAACCGGCGCAACTACAACGCCAGCCACAGTAACCCCCGATGGAACCATCACCGGCGGCAGCGGAAAGATTGTGCTGACCAACACGCTGCAGAACCCGAAGTTTGCACTGGATATCATCAAGAAGGACGCGGAACCCAATAATGAGGGCCAAGAAGTATTCTTGAAAGGTGTTGAGTTCAAGCTGGAAAAGCTGGTCGAAACAACAACCGAAGGAAAAACGCAGTCGGTAGTAGATAAAAACTACCCATTCGATAACACAAACAAAGGTTCCATTACCGGTACAACCGGAGCGGACGGCAAGATAACCCCGAACCCGTTCACAAATCTGGAACCCGGTACATACCGCCTGACGGAAACCAAGGCACATCCGGGGTACAACCTGTTGGCACAGCCAATTGTGATCGAATTTACCCAAGGCGGCAAGTGTTCTATTGATGGGCAGCTAATTGATGACAAAAACAAGTTTACGCAGTCTGGCAACATCTACACCATGCACCTTACCGTTCTGAACCGTAAAACGCCTGAGCTGCCCCACACGGGTGCAGACGCGCCAAGCCTGTGGCTGCTGATCGGCATGCCGCTGGCGGTGGCAGGGCTGTTGATATTCACATTCCGCTACAACAGGAAAGGGGGCCGGCGACATTAACCATCCCCCGGAAACCCAGCACCCCCCAGGATACAGGGCCTGCCCGCCAGTGCGCGCCCGTTTACGGCAGGGCGCAGCCATAAGCCGGGGTGTGTAACTGAAAAGCGGAAAATATCGCCTGTTTCTATAAGCGCAGCCGGATTTTGCGCCAAGGCAACACCGCACAATTCCCGCCTTGCGGCTTAAGCACCGCTCCGGCAGCTGCCGCACCTCGCTCGCCGTATCGGCACTTAGAATTATGCGGCATTGCCTTAAAAAGCCTTGGGATCCGGAAAGGATTCCGGCGGCTCTTTGCCTTACATCCTGCTTGTGGCTGCGAAATATCCGTTATTTCCTTTGGTTTCAGATGCACCTTAAGCTAAGTGGGCAAGCGGCCCAGTTTTTCCTCCTTTTTTCTTCACGGCACAGTGCGGGCGGCGCGGCAGCGTTTCCCCGCTGCAGCGCCCTGCACTGCACGCCGTGCTGATGCAGAACCCTTAAGCCGGGCGGCCCCGCCGCCCATCCGATGATGATTTTTTTAAGAGAAGAGGTACTGAAATGAAAAAAGCAAAACGTTTTCTCACAGGCCTGTTGAGCGCCGCCCTGGCCCTCAGCCTGTGCGCCATGCCAGCAATGGCAGCGAGTGACGGTGAAACAACAACGCCACCCCCTGCAAATCCGGTTTGGACGGAAACGGAAGGTTCCATTACGATTCATAAGTATGAGTGGAACGGTAAAAATGGAGAGGCCGGAACCGGCGAGGCAGGAGACAGTCTTCCTTCGAATGACAAAGGTGAAACGCCTACTCCGTTGGCAGGTGCAACCTTTACCGTTTATCAGGTTAAGAATGAAGAAGACCTGAAAAAATATTATGATGGTAAAGATGTAGATTGGCCTACAAGCTGGGAAGATTATGCAGAAAAAGATGCTACTACTGGCGGTTATAAACTGAATAGTAAGGCGTCTAGTGACTCGTCTGTAATTAAAGTCGGTTCGAAAACGACAAATACCAGTGGCGTTGTTAAGTTTGAAAAATTGCCTTTGGGTCTTTACCTTGTGCTTGAAACCGAAACACCGGATTCTGTCAAGACTGCATGTGTGCCGTTCTTTGTCTCTGTTCCTATGACAAAAGTCTCGGATGATACGAATGGCGCTCTGACTGATTGGCTGTACGATGTTCATGTCTTCCCGAAAAACTCTACTGCATATGGTCAGGCTGTTTTGCAGAAAGTCGGTAAGCAGAGCGGTACGAATCCAGAAGTTACAACCATGCAGGGCTACAAGTTTAAGCTCTATAAGAAGAATGATGACGGAATATGGACTCAGATTGTGAAGAAGCCTGCAAATGGCGTAGATAATGCAGGCGATTTGCTTGACGGAGCTGATGAAACGGGTGCCCTTACCACGGGTGATGATGGCAAAATCAGCGTTTCTGGTTTGACCAAAGGTGTATATGCCTTTGTGGAAACTGGAGTTAATGCAAGCGATGGTTACATTTTGGATTCCGGCATTGCCTATGTTTTTAAGATCGATGGCAATGGCGAGATGGCTAAAGCGACCGAAGCTGATGTTGGAGTGCAATACCCTGAAAATGCAACGAGCTTTGACTTTACTGCTTTTAGTGGAGCAGAGGTTAAAGTAAAGAACTACAAGCCGGACTTCAAAAAGGAAATTGCAAATAAAAAGTATGCAGACTATGGCATTGGTGATGATGTTCCGTATACTCTGACTGTCAATGTTCCTGAAAACGTTACAAAACTGAAGACTTTCACCGTATCTGATGAAATGGATAGCAACCAGCTGGTTGTTAATAGTGATATTGTTGTTACAGGAAAAGTTGGCGAAACTGAAGAAACGACATTTAAAGAGGGTACTGAGTATACCCTGACGATAACGAGTGCTGAGGGTAAGTCTGGCTTTACGATTGCATTTGCTACTGACAAGATTGCTGCATATGCAGGTGGAACCATTACCATTACCTATACCGCAAAGCTCCAGCCCGGCGCTTCGGTTGGTGAAGTGGGCAATGTAAACCGTGCCGACCTGAAATACTCCAAGAAGACAGATATCACTACCGAAGAGGATCCTCCGTATGATATCCATGACGAAGCTGTTGTTTATACGTTCAAGACTGGCATCCTGAAACAGAATGAGGATGGCGAACCGCTGAAGGATGTTGAATTTACCCTTTATAAAAAGGTTGATCCAGAAAAAGATAAGATTAACGCAGCTGGCACCGCCGTTACGTTTATGGGTGCTACTAAGCCCATTTTAACGCCTGAGGAAGCAGCAGCAAAAAAGCTGAACGCTACTGTTAGTGGTGAACCTAAGTGGTTTGCTGTTATGACTTTGAAGACGGGGAAAGACGGTAGGGATGTTGCAAAAGGTTTGCCGAATGGCGAGTATAAGCTGGTTGAAACCAAGACTCACGAAGGCTATAACCTGTTGACTGAGCCGGTGGACGCAAACCTGACTCTGGACTGCACCATCACATGGAAAAAGGATACATCCTTTGATGGCAATGGTGAACTGAAGAAGCATGAATACCAGAGCACCGTGGTTAAGAATGGCGATACTCCGTACAGCTATACAGAGATCGTCATCATCAACCGCAAGGGCTTCAACCTGCCCACCACCGGTGGTTTCGGCACCCTGCTGTTCAGCGGCATTGGTGTGCTGCTGGTTGTGGCCGGTGTTGGCGTGCTGCTGAGCCTGAAAAAGAAGAACCGCACCTGATTCACCTGCCGCAAGGCAAAACAATGTTACAATTCACCAATAGGGTATAGAGGGATAATCCATCATACACAGGGGGAGGGCCGGATTTGGCCCTCCCCCTATGGTGGGTTATTGGGGAATAAATTTTTTGGGGTGTACATGGCCGTTGTTCGGTTGATTTTTAGGTTCTGCGTGGGGAACCACCCTATGGGCGTCAGGTTTGCGGCGAGGAACCACCCCTCAGTCACCTTCGGTGACAGCTCCCCTCTAGGGGAGCCACCGCAAACATAAGGTTAGATATTGGCGCCCCTTGAGGGGTGACTCCCCGCGGGGCGGGGAGATGTCGCGGAGCGACAGAGGGGACGGGGCGCTGTTTGCGCTGGACGCGGAGCGGCCTGAGGGGTGGTTCCCCGTGCAGAACCTAAAAATAAATAGGGCAAGGCCCGTCAACGGGCCGATGGCGAGCATCGGCCCCTACAAATGATTTGCAATGTTTGCGGCGCGGGGTGGATGGGCGGCAATTATTAGGCCCGTCAAACGGGGCGTCGGGGACGCCGCCCCCTACATGCAGGGCGAGGTTTATTACAATTTTGTGGTGTGCAACGCCGTAAGGCCCTACAGATTATTTTATTGTTATTCACTACCCTAAAAACCACCCCCAACCCAATATCTCCTGAGCGGCGCAATGCGGCGCGGTCCACCACAATTATTCATTATTCTTTATTATTTATTCTTTTGCCTACTTCCAATTCCTAATTTCTAATTTCTAATTGCATCAGCTCCCAACTTCAACCCTCTCACGGAAAGGTTCGCGGTGACGCTATGGATACCACAACAAAACTAAAAGTCGGCTTTGCGGCCTTGATGATCCTGTCCGGCATTGGGGTGGCATCGTACCCGGTTATCAGCAACGCGGTGGCGCAGCGCCACGCCAGCGAAGCGATCCAAAATTACGATGATACCGTAAAAAGCATGGATACCGAAAAACTGGACGCCGCCAAGGAGGCCGCCCGCCGCTATAACCAGCAGCTGGACAACGCCGTGGAGCGCGATGCCGCAGGCGAAGCGGAGGATACCGGCACCAGCTATGTGGACCTTGTGGATGTGGGCGAAAGCCTGGGGTATATCACCATCCCGAAAATTGACGTCAACCTGCCTATTTACGAAGGCACCAGCGATGATGTGCTGCAAAGGGGCGTTGGCCATCTGGAAGGCTCCAGCTACCCCCTTGGCGGCGAAAGCACCCACAGCGTGCTGACCGGCCACTGCGGCCTGCCCGAAGCCGTGCTGTTCACCGACCTGGACAAGCTGGAAGAGGGCGACTGTTTCTACCTGCATATTCTGGATGAAACGCTGGCGTACCAGGTGGATCAAATCAAAGTGGTGGAACCGGAGCACACCGAGGATCTGGAAATCACCGCGGGGCAGGATTACTGCACCCTTGTTACCTGCACGCCGTATGCCATCAACACCCACCGCATGCTTGTGCGCGGCACCCGCATCCCTTATAATGGAGAGGAAGAAGCCAACACCCCGCAGGCCGTGCAGTATCAGGCGCTGCGCACCGGAACGGTGGTCAAGCGCGTGGTGGATGCCTGGCCGTGGATCGCGGTAACGGGCAGCATTGTGATCGGCGGCGAAGCGCTGCTGCTGCTTTTGCTGCTGCACCGCTGCAAAAAGCGCGAGGAGGATGACTAAATGGGACGGCTGATTGCTAAAATTCTGGCCTGGCTGGCCATTTTGCTGGGGCTGGCGCTGTTGATACAGCCCACCGCCGCCCAGTGGTGGACCAGCACCCGCAACGCCAAAACCGCTGCGCAGTTTGCGGCCCGCGCCGAAGCCCAGCCCACCGCCCCCGCGGCGGAGGAAACCACAGCCGAACCCCCGGAGCCGGAACGCGCCTACCCTGAACTGTACGCCGCGATGCAGGACTATAACGCGGAAATTTACGCCGGGGGCCAAAGCGGCCTGACCGACCCGTTCGCCTATGAGGAAGCCCCGCTGGACCTTGCTGCCTATGGCTATGACGATGATGTGCTGGCTGTGCTGTGGATCCCGCGCCTGAACCTGGAGCTGCCCGTTTACCTGGGCGCCAGCCGCGAAAACCTGGCCAAAGGCGCGGCGCTGCTGGGCCAGACCTCGATGCCGCTGGGCGGCGAAAACACCAACACCGTGATTGCCGCCCACCGCGGCTATTATGGCGCGGAAATGCTGCGCAACGTGCAGCAGATCCAGGTGGGGGACAAGATCCAGCTGACCACCCCGTGGGAAACGCTGATTTACCGCGTGAGCGAGCTGAAAATTATTGACCCCAGCGATATCAACGCCGTGCTGATCCAGCCGGGGCGGGACCTGCTGACCCTTTCCACCTGCCACCCCTACACCCGCAACAGCCAGCGCTACCTGGTAATTGCGGAGCACGACACCGCCGCTGCGGACACCACCAAAGAGGAGGATTTGCAGGAAAGCGCCGCTACCTGGGACGAAACGCCGCGCCAGGTGACCGTGGAGGATGCCGGCGGCAGCTCCATTGCCGAAGTGGCCCCCCAGGCCCTGACCCCATTGCCGGGGGAGGGCAGCGCGGAATCCGAGGGGAGCGCGATCTCCAATACCATGATCTGGCTGGAAAATAACGCACTGTGGGCCGGGCTGGTGGTTATTGCCGCCGCCGTTGGCATTATGGTGATATGGAAAAAACACCGGGAGGATTAACCATGCAGTACACACAGCAGGCCGCCGCCGTTACGGCCGAAGTAAACAAGGCCGTGCAGGGCAAACAGCAAACGGTAAACACCATCTGGATGGCCATGCTGGCGGGCGGCCATGTGCTGATTGAGGATATTCCCGGCGTGGGCAAAACCACGCTGGCGCTGGCCTTTGCCCGCGCGCTGGACCTGAAAGAAAGCCGCGTGCAGTTTACGCCGGATGTTCTGCCGTCCGATTTGGTGGGATTTTCGGTCTACCAGAAAGAGACCGGCAAGTTTGTGTACCACGCCGGTGCGGTGATGTGCAACCTGTTTTTGGGCGATGAGATCAACCGTACCTCCTCCCGCACGCAGTCGGCTTTGTTGGAAGTGATGGAAGAAGGCACGGTGACGGTGGACGGCGTTACCCGCCCGGTGCCCGCACCCTTTACCGTAATTGCAACCCAGAACCCCATCGGCGCCGCCGGCACGCAGATGCTGCCGCAGTCTCAGCTGGACCGTTTCATGGTCTGCGCCGTAATGGGCTACCCCGATGAGGAAGCGGAGCTGGCAATTTTGGCCGGGCAGAGCAAAGGCCGCCTGCTGGACCGTGTGCACCCTGTTGCCGGTCAGGCGGATCTGCTTGCCATGCAGCAGGAGGTCAGCACGGTATTTGTGCATGAGCTGATGTACCGCTACATTGTGGCGCTGGCCCAGGCCAGCCGCAAGGACCCGCGCCTGGCCGTGGGGTTAAGCCCCCGTGCAACCCTGGCGCTGACCAGCATGACGCGCGCGGCGGCGTATCTGGCGGGGCGGGATTTTGTTGCCCCGCAGGATGTGACCGCTGTGTTTGATGCGGTTGCCCGCCACCGCCTGGTGCTGAACGACCAGGCCCGCGCAGGCGGCGAAACGGTGGACAGCGTAATGCAGGACCTGCTGCGCACCGTGCCGCGCCCCCGCCCCGAAAAGGCTGACCGCCATGGCAGGTAAGCTGGGCCGGGCGCTGGTGCTTTTGGTGCTGCTGGCCGCGGCGCTCATCACCCAGGCACCGCTGGCGGTGTTCCTGTTAGCGTTTGCGCTGGTGCTTCTGGTGCTGCTGCGGCTGGACGCCGCCTATCTGCGCAGGCAGGTAACGGCAGAGCTGCTGGTGCCGGACAAACCCGTGATACAGGGCGAAGATTTTACCCTGACGGTTCGGCTGCGCAACCGCAGCCGGTTGCCTATCCCTGCGCTTGTGGTGCTGCTGAACGCCGCCGATGAATGGGGCGGCGGGCAGATCACCCTGCGCTGCGCCGCCATGCTGGGCGGCAAGGAGAGCGCCGAACAGCGCATTACCCTAAACGCAGGCAAAAGCGGCGTGTGGAGCATTGCGGTGCGGGGCATCACCCTGCGGGATCACCTGGGGGTGTTCACCGCGGCGTGCCCGGCTGCCGTGCAAAGCCAGAGCATCTGTGTGCTGCCCGCTGCCGCGGCTGGCAAAGCCAAAGCGGAAACCGCCCCCGATGAGGACGGCGACGAAGCCGACACCCGCGCCGCCCTGGGCGGCAGCTATGAGCTGCGGGAGTACCGGGACGGGGATACCATCAAGCAGGTACACTGGAAGCTGAGCGCCAAGCTGGACCGCCTGATGGTGCGCGAACCGCTGACCGCCCTGCGCGCTGCCCTGACCCCCGGTGGGGATCTGGACGGAGCGGAGGAATGGGGGGATTTTCCCCAACAGGCGGCGAAGCACCGCAAAAACCCGCCCAAGCGCAAAAAAGAACGTACTGCCCTGAGCCGGCGCGGCGCTGCCGACCCCGGCAGTGGGCTGAAGTTTGTGGACCGTGTGCTGGTGAGCACCCAGCGCCCCGCAGCGCACCCCGCGTTGTGGCTGGCGGCAGATGCCGCGCTGCTGCTGGCGCTCACCTTTGGTTTGCTGCTGGTGCTTTCCACCGGGTTCGGCATTGCGGTGCCGTTGTGGGTGTGGCCCACGGCAGCCGCTTTCTGCGCCGGGTGGGCGCTGTTCCTGCGTGCGCCGCAAGCTCTGCGCCGCTGGGGGCTGCTGGCGGGGGTGATTGTGTATCTTGTGGTGTTGTTCATCTGCCAGCGGAACTTTTTGGCCGGGGCGCAGCAGTGCGCCGGGAACATTGCCCAAAGCCTGAACGCCCGCCTTGGCAGCGCGCTGCCGGTGGCCCAGGGCGGCAGTGCGGCGCAGCTGGGGCTGTTTTTGCTGCTGGCCGCCCTGCCCGTTACCGGGGCGCTGGCCGCTGCGGCCCTGCGCCGTGCGGATGCCCTGCTGCTGGATCTAATGCTGCTGCCCGTTGTTGTGCTGCTGGCGCTGGCCGGGGCCGCGCCTGCTGTGCCCGCCTGCCTGCTGCTGTTGGCCGGTTGGATGGGGGCGTGGGCGGCTTCCTGCTCGGTGCAGCGGCGGGCCTTGTGGGGCAGGCGCGATACCGAAAACTACCGCCAGAACCTTTGCCGCCATTATAACATCCAAAAGTCTGCCGCGCTGGCGGCGGGCGGGCTTTGCCTTGCGCTGGCGCTGCCCTGTTGGTGGCTGCTGCGCCCGGCGCTGGGGGTTCCCCTTGGCTGGCTGCAGCCCGCGGCCCAGCGGGTGGAATCCGCCGCGCTGAGCACCGCCATTACCTGGCTGCCGCGGGTCAGCGGCGGCAGGCTGAACATTCAGGTAGAAGCCGCTGCCGGTGGTGTGGCGGATGGCGCCTTGAGCCAGGGCGGGGGTATCCAGGTCAGCGGAGTGACGGATCTGGCCCTGACCGCCAGCGACAAACCCGAAGAAACCGTATACCTGCGGGGATTTATCGGTGGCAGTTATGACGGCACCACCTGGCAGGTCCCTGATGCCGATGCCTTTGACAGCGCCGCTATGAACTGGAAAACCGAGGATAACGCCCGGCTGACCATTGCCAGCCTGCCGTTTTTGCGCACCGCCTATGACGGCACCGCCCAGCCCCAGACGCTGACGGTGGAGCGCATCCACGCCGATACCCAGTACACCTATGCACCGTACAACGCCTACTGGGGTGATTATTACACCATCCAGGGCGATGGCGCCGCCGCGGGCCAGACCGCGCAGGACGATGTGTTCCTGTATTACCCGCGGGATACCGCCCAAACCCAGCTGGAAGCCCGCGCCGATGCCGACCCCAGCGTGCTGGACCGGATGGAAGCATCCTATGCCGCTTACGCCGCCAGCCGCTACACCGCCGTGCCGGACGGCTATGACGAGCTGCAAACCCTGTGCGATGAAGCCAAAAAGGACCAGAAGCTGACCGAAGCTGCGGACATTGGCGATTACATCCGCGCCTATCTAAACACCAACTACCAGTATAACGCCAGCGCTCCCCAGCCGCCGGAGGGGGCCGACCCCATCCGTTACTTTTTAACGGAATCCAAACAGGGGTACAGTGTGCAGTTTGCTTCGGCGGCGGTGGTTATGTTCCGCATGTTCGGGCTGCCCGCGCGCTATGTGGTGGGCTATGCCGCGCCGCAAAGCCTGTTTACCCAACAGGAGGACGGCAACTGGCACGCCATTTTACAGGACGATAACGCCCACGCCTGGGCGGAGGTGTACATTTCTGGCCAAGGCTGGACCCCCATGGAGATGACCCCCGGCGTGCTGGTCAGTGCCCAACAGGCCGACCTGCGCACCGACCCGCTGCCCGAAACTCAAGGTCAAGACACCGCCCCCACAGCAGGGGAGAGCAGCGCAAACGAACCCGCAGCCACCATCGTGCCCCGCAGCAGGCTGGTTTTGGCGGCGTTGCTGGGGGGGGGCCTGTTGGCTGCTGCGGTGCTGCTGGTGCTGGCCCGCCGCCATGCCATGGGGTATGGCCGGGGCAGCTGCAACGCGCGGGTGCTGGCCGTGTTTGGCAGCATCTACCGCCTTTTGGTGCGTCGCGGCCTGCCGCCGGATACACCATCCGATGCGCCGGAGTTTGCCGCATTTTTGCAAAGTTGTGTCCCCGCCCTTGAACCCCAGGATGCCGAAGCTCTGCTGGCATTGGCCCAAGCCGCCCAATTTGGCGCAGGTACGATGACTGAGCAGGATACGGACAAAATGAGAAAACTTTACCAGATTATAAAACACACTGGAAAACGGAAACAGAGCCAGAAATCGGTTGAAAAACAGAGCCAGGAATGATATAATGACCCCATACTGGGGTAGCGTGTTCTTTGCTTTCTTTGCATAGGGGGCTACCATGATCCAGGAAAATGTGGTATAATATGTTAAGCCTATTAACCAAGTAGGGAATGGCCGGGGTGGGGGACTGGTTTCTGGAACAGTACCCTGGGAACTGCCCGTGGGGCGGAAAACCGGCAAGGACAGAAAGAAGATCTTATAGAAGCAAACGTTAACAGGAGTAAACCCATGCCGCGCCGTAAACAGACAGAAGGAGAAAAAAAAATTGACATCAGCCAGATGGCTGAAGACCTTGGCGTGTCCAAGACCACGGTATCCCGTGCCCTTTCGGGCAATGGCCGTGTCAGCGAAGCGACCCGCGCCCGCGTGGTCCAGTACGCCAAAGAGAAAAACTATGTGCCCAATATGCTGGCACGCGGGTTGGTAACCCAGCAGTCTTATAATATCTCACTGGTGTTCTCGCGCCAGTTCGGCAACCTTGCCGCGCCATTTTTGCGCAAAACCGTCAGCGCCGTGTACGATATTGCCACCCGCAATGATTATGATGTGCTGATGACGATGGTGGGCGAGCAGGAAACAAGCCCGATGCAGCGTCTACTGGTCAATCGCAAGATTGATGGTGTGATTCTGGCCCGCACGCTGGAGCGTGATCCGCTGATCCCCATGCTGCAAAAAAGCGGCATCCCCTTTGTTGCCATTGGCCGCCCGGCTGACCAGGATGTCATCTCGGTGGACCATGATCAGGTGGGCGGCTGCCGCGAGCTGGTCAGCCTGCTGCTGATGAAGGGCCTGCACCGCATTGCTTTGCTGGGCGGATCCATGCTGTACACCGTCAACCAGTCCCGCCTGGAAGGCTATAAGCAGGCGCATGACCGCGCCTGCTGCAAGATTGATGAGAGCCTGCTGTTTTTGGAGCTGGAAAGTGACGATCTACGCACCAGCGCTGTGGAGCTCGCGGTACAGCGTGGGGCGGACTGCATCCTGTGCATGGATGACCAGGTTGCCCAGCTGGCTTTGAACACCCTGAGACAGCTGAACCTGCGCGTGCCGCAGGATATCCGTCTTGCCTCCCTGTATGACGACGAAGCGCTGCAGGGGTGTACGCCACAGATCACGGCGGTCTCTTTTGATGCAGAACAGCTGGGCCGCCGTACCGCACAGCAGCTGCTTTCCCTCATCCGCCATCAGCCGGTGGAAACCCGCACCCTGCTGGGGTACCAGGTGGGGTTGCGTTTATCGACCCAGACCTGAGAGAAAAGTAGAAAATTATAAATCAACTGCCCGTACACGGTATGATAAGCCGTTGTGCGGGCAGTTTTTTTCGATAAGGGGTTTTGAAAAAATATAGCGGCCACATAGTATCCCAGCGCCGCAGCGTCAAGCACAACAGGGCAGGGACACAGAAAAACAGGAGGCAACAAGTATGAAGTGCATGGATAAACATGAATTTGAGCAGCAGAATGTTTTTGGCACCGGTGCCGCAAACACCGCTTATGCCAAGTTTTTCATTGGCCAGTCGTTCCTGAACCCGCTGACCGACCCTAAAACCGGCCTGTTTTTGGCCAACGTTACCTTTGAGCCCGGCTGTCGCAACAACTGGCATATCCACCACGCGGCCAAGGGCGGCGGCCAGCTGCTGGTTTGTACCGCAGGCGAAGGCTGGTACCAGGAAGAAGGCAAACCCGCTGTCAGCCTGACCCCCGGCACCGTGATCACCATCCCGGCCAACGTCAAGCACTGGCACGGTGCCAAGGCCGACAGCTGGTTCAGCCACATTGCTGTGGAAGTTCCCGGCAAAGATTGCAGCAACGAGTGGTGCGAGCCCGTTACCGACGAAGAGTACGCCAAACTGAACGGATGAGCAGCCGCTAATAAAGGCAACACCGCACAATTCCCGCCTTGCGGCTTAAGCACCGCTCCGGCAGCTGCGGCACGGCATCTGCCGCACCTCGCTCGCCGTATCGGCACTTAGAATTATGCGGTATTGCCTAAAAAATAAAATCCAACCGGCACGACCCGACAAAGAGCAGTGGGTAGTGCCGGGTTTACTTTTGGATGCTTTTTTGTCTACAAGTTCTTGCGCCGGGGCGGGCAATCTGCTACACTGAAAAAAATGTTATGTACAGGAGGCTGCAATCATGTATTATCTGGGTGTGGACCTTGGGGGAACCAATATCAAAGCTGCGCTCGTGGATGCAGACGGTGCTATTATAAAGGAAGCGAGCACCCCCACCAAACTGCCGCGCCCGGCCGAGGCCGTGTGCGATGATATTGCAGCCCTCTGCAATCAGCTGGCACAGGGCCAGCAGGTAGCGGGCATTGGCGTTGGCTGCCCCGGCACGGTGGATGGCGGCCTCGTGCGCTACTCCAACAATTTGGACTGGCATGATTTTGCCATGGGGGATTATCTGCGCGCCAAAACCGGCCTGCCGGTTGCTCTTGCCAACGATGCCAACGCCGCCGCTTTGGGCGAAGCACTGGCGGGCTGCGCCAAAGGAGCCGAAAGCGCAGTGATCATCACACTGGGCACCGGCGTGGGCGGCGGTGTGGTGCTGGGCGGCAGGCTGCTGACCGGTTACACCGGCGCGGCGGCGGAGCCGGGGCACATGGTCATTCTGGACACCCCGGATGCCCCGCGCTGCACCTGTGGCCGTCCCGGCTGCCTGGAAAGCCTGGCCAGTGCCACCGCCCTGATCCGCATGACCAAAGAAGCCATGGCAGCCCACCCCGAAAGCGCCCTGCATGGCATAGCCGCCCAAAGCGGCGGGGTAAATGGTCGCACCGCCTTTGATGCCGCCGCCCAGGGCGATGCCGCAGGCAAAGCCGTGGTGGAACAGTACATTCATTACCTTGCGGTGGGTGTTGCCAACATGATCAACATCTTCTTCCCGGAAGTGATCGGTCTGTCCGGCGGGGTGGCCAACCAGGGGGAGAACCTGCTGGCTCCCCTGCGCGCCGCGGTGGGACCAATGGTTTTTGGCAATGCGTACGCCCAAAAGCACACCTGCATTACCACCTGCACCCTCGGCTACCGCGCCGGGGTGATTGGGGCAGCGCTGCTGGCCAAAAACCAGGGATGATGCCTTTAGCGGGATAAAAAAGAGAAGGCAATACCGCATAATTCTAAGTGCCGATACGGCGAGCGAGGTGCGGCAGATGCTAAGCCAAAAGCGCAGATAATAC
>NZ_PSQF01000043.1:0-24408 GCF_003324125.1 Subdoligranulum sp. APC924/74
TTTTGGCAACGCAGATGCCGTGCCGCAGCTGCCGGAGCGGTGCTTAAGCCGCAAGGCGGGAATTGTGCGGTGTTGCCTATAGTGCGATAACAGAAAAAGCATATGCCGGGCGCGGAATGCGCGGGCATATGCTTTTTGTGATGATGGAAATTTAAGCGGGCGACGGAGTTTGAGGTGGGGGGATTAGACAGGGCCCGACATGCGGGACGATGCAAGCATCGTCCCCTACAAATGGTTTGCATCGTTTGTTGCAATCAGCAAGGTTTCTCCGCGGCAGGATGAGGGCATCCCGCCCTACAGCACATTTATTGGCAGGCAGCACATAATAAAATGCTCTGTAGGGAACGGTCAAGACCGTCTTCTGCGAATGTTGTATCCTGTGCTACAATCAATTACACGGATTCTGCAATTTTGCCGCGGAACCGCCGCGGGTCTGGCCGGAGCCGTGGATGATATATTTGTAGCTGCACAGCTCGGCCAGGCCCATGGGGCCGCGGGCATGCAGCTTTTGGGTGCTGATGCCCATTTCGCACCCCAGGCCAAACTCTCCGCCATCGGTAAAGCGGGTGGAGGCGTTGACATACACGGCGGCGCTGTCCACACAGGTGGTAAAGCGGTCTGCGGCGGTATCGTCCGCCGTGATGATGGCCTCACTGTGGTGGGTGGAATGGCGGGCAATGTGGGCAATGGCAGCATCCACATCATCCACCACGGCAATGGCCAGGATGTAGTTCAAAAATTCAGTGTCAAAATCCTGCTCGCCAGCGGGTGTTCCGGGAATGATGGCGGCGGCGCGCTCATCCAGCCGCAGATCCACCGGAACCAGCCCGGCAGCTGCGCGGGCATCCACCAGGCGGGCTTTCAGCAACGGCAGAAACCCTGCGGCAACATCCTTGTGTACCAGGCACACTTCCTCGGCATTGCACACGCTGGGGCGGCTGGTTTTGGCGTTCTCAATGATATCCACCGCCATGTTCAGGTCGGCGGCTTTGTCCACATATACATGGCAGATGCCGGTCCCGGTCTGGATACAGGGCACCGTGGCGTTTTCCACACAGGCGCGGATCAGCCCGGCACCGCCGCGGGGAATCAGCAGATCCACCAGACCGTTTGCCGTCATCAGTTCGTTGGCGGAAGCGTGGGTAGTGTCCTCAATCAGGCTGACGGCACTTTCCGGCAGGCCGGCACGGGCCAGACCGCAGCGCAGAGCGTTGACAATGGCATGGCAGCTGGCCCAGGCATCGCGCCCGCAGCGCAGCACACAGGCGCTGCCGGCTTTCAGGGCCAGCGCGGCGGCGTCGGAAGTCACGTTGGGGCGGCTTTCATAAATAATGGCGATCACGCCCATGGGCACCGAGGTTTTTTCAATCAGCAGCCCGTTCGGCCGCACAATTTTGCGTAGCACGGCACCCACCGGGTCCGGCAGGGCGGCAACCTCACGCATGCCCTTGGCCATGGCGGCCAGCCGGGCAGGGGTCAGGGCAAGACGGTCCAGCATTACATCGCTGATGCGCCCGCGTGCGGCGGCCAGATCCTGCTTGTTGGCGGCCAGAATTGCATCGCTGTTTTCCACCAGGGCAACTGCCATGGCTTCCAGCGCAGCGTTTTTGGTATCGGTATCCGCCAGCGCCAGCGGCAGCTTTGCCGCCTGCGCCGCTAACAGAATTTCATGCGTAGTCATAGCAGAACTCCTTTGGTTGTAATTAAGAATGAATAAAGAATAGAGAATAATGGTTGAGTGACGCCCGCGGCGTCACATTTCAATTAGGGCTATTTCTCCGGTAAACCAATATCCTAACCGGAGCTGTCCGCCTATTTTATTCGCGCCGCCGCGGGCGGCGCACCAACATTATTCTTTATTCATTATTATTTATTATTTTTTCCAACAAATCTCGTCCCCACATCCTTGCCGTCCACAATGTCGTACAGCACATTGGCGTTGGCACCGTTGGCGATGACCATGTCAACACCGGCACCGGTGGCAATTTTGGCGGCGGTCAGCTTGGCGGACATGCCGCCGGTGCCAAGGCCGCTGTTGGAGCCGCCGCCCAGTTGCTCAATTTCGGGGGTAACACTCTCTACCCGGTGGATCAGCGTGGCTTCCGGGTGGGTATGCGGGTCGGCGGTGTACAGGCCGTCAATGTCGCTCAGCAGCACCAGCAGGTCGGCGTGGGTGTATTTGGCAATCAGGGCACCCAGGCGGTCGTTATCGCCCAGGGAGTATTCCTCGGTGGAAATCGGGTCGTTTTCGTTGATGACCGGCACAGCGCCCAGCTGGATCAGGCGCTCCAGCGTGTTTTGCAGGTTGTTCAGCCGGTGGGGATGGTCAAAGTCCTCCCAAGTCACCAGCAGCTGGGCAACGGTGTGGCTGTATTCGGCAAACAGCTTGTCGTAAGTATACATCAGCTCGCACTGGCCCACGGCTGCGGCGGCCTGCTTTGTCACCATATCTTTGGGGCGGGAAATCTGCAGCTTGCCCACACCAAGGCCGGTTGCGCCGGACGATACAATAATCAGCTCGTGCCCGGCGTTTTTGATGTCGCTCCACACTTTTACCAGTGCTTCGGTGTGGCGGATGTTCAGCCGCCCGCCCGGATGGGCCAGCGTGCTGGTGCCGATCTTGACAACAATGCGCATCAGTTTTTCCCCATTTCCTTTGTTTTGTCATAGGCGGCCAGGACGGCATCGGTCACTGCGCCGCGGAACGCATGCTCTTCCAGCACGCGCACACCCTGAATGGTGGAACCGCCGGGGCTGCACACAGCATCTTTCAGTACGCCGGGGTGGCTGCCGCTTTCCAGCACCATGCGGGCGCTGCCCAAAAGGGTCTGGGCGGCATATTCCTGGGCTTTGGCGCGGGGCAATCCGGCAGCAACGCCGCCGTCGGCCAATGCTTCAATAAACTGGTATACCCACGCGGGGCCGCAGCCGGAAACACAGCAAGCGGCGTCGATTAAATTTTCCGGGATGGCATCCAGCCGCCCGGCCGGGGCCATGGCACCCAAAAAGGCGAACATCTGGTCATCGCTCACGCCGTCAGCGCAGTACTGGATCATACCGGCCCCCAGCGAAACCGGGGTGTTGGGCATGATGCGGATGATTGGATATGCACCACCGGCCATCTCGCGCACGCGGGCCATGCTCAGCCCGGCAGCCATAGTAACCAGGACAAAACGCCCGCTGCGCTTTGCCAGGATGGGGGCGATGCCGGCCAGCATATCGGCCATCATCTGCGGCTTTACGCCAAGGAAAATTACATCGCAGTCCTGCGCGACCACATCGTTGGTGGCGGCGCGGCAGCCAAGTGCTTCGGCCAGGGCTTCAGCCTTGGCCGGGGTGCGGTTGGCCAGCACAACATTTTCCGGCCCAACGCCACGGCACACTGCGCGGGCAACCGCACCGCCCATGTTGCCGCAGCCGATAAAACCATAACGCATAGGAATTTCCTCCCTCTACTATAACGTGTATATCCTTTATAATGTACCAACAAATACCCAATGAATAGTCTAATCCTAACGCACAGCAGGTGTAAAGTCAATAAAAAACTGCCAAAAAACGTGACAAGTAAAGCCTTGCCTGCTATAATAGTGATACTTTGCACAACCGTCCAGGCGGGGCAGGGCACCCCGCCGCAAAAAGGGAGAATGAAATATGCAGTATGTTGATTTTGGCCGCACCGGGCTGCGGGTTTCGCGCCTGGGCTTTGGCGGCATTCCGGTGCAGCGCATTGATGAACCTGGCACCCGCGCCATGCTGAAAGCCGCGCATGAGGCGGGCATCAATTACATTGATACCGCCCGCGCTTACACCGTCAGCGAGGAGTGGATCGGCCAGGCGCTGGAGGAACTGGGCCTGCGGGATGAATTTATCCTTGCCACCAAGTGCCGTGCGCTGACCAAGGCAGAGATGGAAGCCGAGCTTGCCGCCAGCCTGAAAAACCTGCGCACCGATCACATTGACCTGTACCAGTTCCACAACCCCAGCCCGGAAAACCTGGATAAAATCCTGGCCCCCGGCGGCGCCATGGAAACCCTGCTGGAAGCCAAGGCCAAGGGCGTTGTGGGGCACATTGGCATTACCGCCCACCTGAGCCAGACGTTTGAAAAGGCGCTGAAGGTGGACGAGATCGAAACCATTATGTTCCCCTATAATATTGTGGAGCAGCAGGGTAAAGAGCTGATCGACCGCTGTGCGGAAAAGGGCAAGGCCTTTATTGATATGAAGCCGCTGGCCGGTGGTGCCATTGAGGATGGACGGCTGGCGCTGCGGTATGTGCTTTCCAACCCGGCAGTCACAGTATCCATCCCCGGCATGGCCGCGCCGGAAGAATTGGAACAGAATGTGGCGGGCAGCGCCAACACCGCCCCGCTGACCCCGGAGGAGAAAGCCGCCTGCCAGAAAGTGCGGGATACCCTTGGCACCCAGTTCTGCCGCCGCTGCAATTACTGTGCCCCCTGCACGGTGGGCATCCAGATTCCCAGCTGTTTCTTGTTCCATGGCTACCTGGAGCGTTATGCCCTTGCGGGCTGGGCGCACGAACGGTACGATACCCTGACGGTGAAAGCCGGTGCCTGCATTGGCTGTGGCAAGTGCGAGACCCGCTGCCCGTATAACTTGCCCATCCGGGATATGCTCAAAAAAGTGGCACAGGATTTCGGCGAATAAACTAAACATTATATTTTAGAATTAAGGAGTACCCCTGCATGAAACAACAGCCCCCCGAACGCACCAAGCGCCTGGCCGTTATTGCGGCAGCAGCCGTAATTCTGGTTATGGTGCTGCTGATTATTGAAACATTCCGCCTGCTGCTGCCGGGGTTATGGACTGCATTTTCCAGTGGGGACGAACAGGCTCTGAGCGATTATTTGACAAGCGAGGGGCGGCTGCGCAGCTTTTTGACGCTGTGGTTCCTGGCGTTCGTGCAGGTGGTATCGCTGGTAATCCCGGCCATGCCGGTCCAACTGGCGGCGGGGATCGCCTATGGGCCGTGGAAAGGCTTTGTGACCAGCTTTTCGGCATCGGTGGCGGCAAACTTTCTGGTGTTTCTGCTGGCGCGCCGCCTGGCAAAAGTCATTGAACTGCTCACAGCGAACAGCCCCAAGGCGAATAAGTTGCTGAACAGCGTGCGCAACAGCAAGAACCCCTGGTTTTATACCATTCTGGCGTTTATCACACCGGGGCTGCCCAACGGCATCATTCCCTATGCCGCCGCTCACGCCAACATGAAGCCGAAACAGTTCTTTGCGGCTATCTGCATCAGCATGCCGATCCCCACCCTGCTGACCTGCCTGGCAGGCAGCTACCTGGTAACGGGGGACTGGCTGTTTACTGTATTGATCGAGGGCGGTATGTTTGCCGTGGTGGGCCTGCTGTTCCATAAGCGCAGCGCCGTAATCGGTCACGCCCACGAAGTAAAGGACCGGCACACAAGATAACACAAAAGAAGCCTCTCCGGCGTGCGGCCAACCCCGCACGCCTTTTTTGTATGGCGCTACTTGTGTTTTGCGGGTGTGGTGTGTATAATTTACTATGTATTACTATGGAAAAGAGCGAAGAAAAATAATAAAGAAAAAAGAATAATGAATAATGGCTGTGTGATGCCCACGGCATCACATTGAAAACAGGTTCGGCGCTCTGGCAGGGCTGTTGCATGCCAGAGTTTGCTGCCTGTTTTATCTGCGCCGCCGCGGGCGGCGCACACACATTATTCTTTATTCATTATTCTTTTTTAATTTGATTTAATTTTACGCGTAGCGAAACGAGGCTTTCTCATGCTGTTGGACCCTGAATTGCATTATCTGGATAATGCCGCAACCACCATGGTGGACCCGGAGATTGCGGGTGCCATCCATGAAGCATTATTAAAGGATTGGGCGAACCCTTCCAGCCTGTACGAACCGGCGGTAGAAACCCATGAAGCCCTGACCACGGCCCGCGGGCAGATTGCCCGCACCCTGGGCTGCCAGGCCAAGGATCTGTATTTTACCTCCTGCGGCAGCGAGAGCAACAACCTTGCCGTGCAGGGCCTTGCCATGGCACGCAAAAACTGGGGCAGCAAAATTGTGGTTTCCGGTTTTGAGCACCCCAGCGTGCAGCGGCCCATCCGTGCACTGAAAGACCGCGGCTTTGAGGTGGTGGAAATCCTGCCCGAAGCAGACGGTCACCTGGATGTTGCCAAACTGGCTGCCGAGGTGGATAAAAATACCGTTCTGGTCAGCTGCATGGCGGTCAATAATGAAACCGGCACTTTGCAGGATATTGCCGCTCTTTCCACAGCCGTCAAGGCCAAAAACAGCCGCTGTGCGGTGCATGTGGACGCCGTGCAGGCATGGCTGCGCATCCCCATTGACCCAAAAAAGTGGAAGAACGTGGATACTCTCTCGGTATCCGGCCATAAAGTGCATGCCCCCAAGGGAATCGGCGCTTTGTTCATCCGGGACAGCGTGCGCCAGACGCTTTGCCCGCCCTACCTGGGCGGCCATCAGGAGCGCGGCTTGCGCCCCGGCACCGAGAATACCCCTTATATCGTTGGCCTTGGCCTTGCTGCGGCAAAGGGGGCCAAAAACCTGAGCGACCGCAATGCGCATATCCGCGCCCTGAACGCCCAGCTGCGCACCGGGCTGGAAGAGCTGGCCCAGCAGGCGCCCATCACCCTGAACTCCCCGGCGGATGCCGTGCCGGAGGTGCTGAACTTTTCCACCAACTGTGTCAACAGCCAGACCTTTATTGAATATTTGAGCGGGCGGCACATTTATATTTCCGGCGGCTCCGCCTGCGATAAGGGCGAGCCGAGCCACACCCTGATGGCGATGGGCGCGCCGGACCTTGCCGTGCGCACGGCGCTGCGCGTCAGCTTTTGCGGGGACAACACCCCCGAAGATGTGCAGGCCCTGCTGGACGGCCTGAAAGACGGCCTGAAAGAGTTGCAGCACATCTGAAAAGATAAGGCAACACCGCACAATTCCCGCCTAGCGGCTTAAGCACCGCTCCGGCAGCTGCGGCACGGCATCTGCGTTGCCAAAATGCTCGATAAGACTCCAGTATTATCTGCGCTTTTGGCTTGGCATCTGCCGCACCTCGCTCGCCGTATCGGCACTTAGAATTATGCGGTATTGCCATAACGCTATTGAATGAAACCATAACACCAGACACGAAAGGTTTGCCATAAACATGAAAGAAATCATCCTTGCCTATCAGGGCGAAATGACCCTGAAAGGCCTGAACCGCAGCAAATTTGAAGCCCGCCTGGCCAAAAGCATCCGCTACCGGCTGGAAGACCTGGGCAAATTCAAGGTGACCCAGGCGCAGTCCACCGTGTTCATTGAGCCACTGGAAGATGACCTGGATATGGACGAAGCGTTCCGCCGTATTTCCAAAATTTTTGGCATTGTCAAAATGAGCCGCGCTGCCTGCTGCAGCAAGGATTTTGACGAGATCTGCGCCACGGCGGAAGCTTATCTTGGCGAAACGCTGCGCGGCATCCGCACCTTTAAGGTGGAAGCCAAGCGCGCGGATAAAACGTTCCCGATGAAAAGCCCGGAGCTGTGCCGCGAACTGGGCGCTTACCTGCTGGGCAAGCACCCCCACCTGCGGGTGAACGTGCATGAGCCGCAGCTGGAAATCATGGTGGAAATCCGCGATAAAGGCGCATATATCCATGGCCCCAAGGTGGAAGCCGCGGGCGGCCTGCCCGTTGGCACCAGCGGCCGTGCGCTGAACCTGCTTTCCGGCGGCATCGACAGCCCGGTAGCAGCTTATTGCATGGCGCGCCGCGGGCTTGCACTGCACCACATCCACTTTGCCAGCCCGCCATACACCAGCCTGCGCGCCAAACTGAAGGTGCGCGCCCTGGCCCGCGAACTGGCAGAATATACCGGCAACTGCCAGCTGTTTGTGGTGCCCTATACCAAGCCGCAGGAGTATATCCGCGATAATGCGCCTGATGTGTTGTTTACCGTGCTCATGCGCCGTAGCATGCTGCGCATTGCCAAACTGGTGGCCGACCAGAGCGAGATGGAAGCTTTGATTACCGGCGAAAGTCTAGCACAGGTTGCCAGCCAGACCATGCAGGCCATTGCCTGCACCGATGCCGCGCAGAACCTGCCGATTCTGCGCCCGCTGATCGGCATGGATAAGACCGAGATCATTGCTATTTCCCGCAAGATCGGCACCTTTGATACCTCCATTGAGCCGTATGAGGATTGCTGTACCATCTTTACCCCGCCGCACCCCAAAACCAAGCCCAGCCTGGCGGAGATCGAAGCCGCCGAAGCCGGAATGCCCGGCCTGGCAGAGCTGGAACGGATTGCGGCGGAAACTGTGGAGAAAATCCCCATCCGCATCGGGGATGACCCGGAGTTTTAACAGCGCCAGATAAAAATTACCCTTGGATAAAGGACGGAACAAACCATGACTGCGGAGATCATTTGTGTAGGAACCGAGCTGCTGCTTGGCGATATTGTCAATACCAACGCCCAGTTTTTGAGCCGCGAACTGGCGGAACTGGGCATCAGCGTGCTGCATCAGCATGTGATTGGGGATAACCCTGGCCGCCTGCGTGATTTGGTAAAGGAAGCCAAAAGCCGCAGCGATCTGCTGGTGTTTTCCGGCGGGCTTGGCCCCACGGAGGACGACCTGACCAAGGAGACCGTGGCCGAAGCCTTTGGCGATACCCTGCACTTTGATGAAGCAGAATGGCAGAAGATCGTGGACTTTTTTGCCCGTACCGGCCGCGGCGGGCGCACCCCCACGGCCAACAACCGCAAGCAGGCCATGGTGCCCACCAAGGGGCACAAGCTGCCCAACGCCCATGGCACCGCACCCGGTGCCTGGTTCGAGGATGACGGCTGCATTGCCGTGCTGATGCCCGGCGTTCCACGCGAGATGAAAGCCATGTGGGCGGAGGATATCCGCCCGGTGCTGCTGCAGCGCCAGAACTGTACCATCCACTCCAAAACGCTGCGGGTGCTGGGGGGCGAAAGCAGCATTGCCAGCAAGGTTTCCCCGCTGTTCGCCAGCGAAAACCCCACGGCAGCCATTTATTGCAAAACCGGCGAGAGCGAGATCCGTGTGACCGCCCGCGCCGCAACCGAGGCGGAAGCCGAAACGGCCTGCGATGCCCGCATTGCGGAGTTCCGCAAGATTTTGGGTCCCAATGCGTATGATGTGGATGTGCCGGGGCTGGAATACACTGTGGTGCACCTGCTGCAGCAAAAAGGGCTGCATGCTGCCACCGCGGAAAGCTGCACTGGCGGCCTTGTGGCAGAAAAAATCACCAATGTGCCCGGCTCCAGCGAGGTGTTCGGCTATGGCTTTGTGACCTATGCCGAAGCCGCCAAGGCAAAGCTGCTGGGTGTTGACTCGACTTTGATTGAACAGTATAACGTGGTTTCCGGCCCGGTGGCCGTGGCGATGGCTTACGGCGCTTTGCAGGCATCGGGGGCAGATCTGGCCGTGGGCATTACCGGCATTGCCGGGCCCGGCGGCGCACTGCCGGGCAAACCGGTAGGTACCGTCTACCTGGCCGGTGCGGATGCCCGCAGCGGCAAAGCCTGGCTGATGCGCCTGGAACTCGGCGGCTATGCCGAGCGCAGCATCATCCGCACCCGCGCCGCCCTGTACGCCCTGGACCTTCTGCGCCGCATGGCCCTTGATATCCCTCCCGAAAACGCCTACCCCGTCCCCTTCAAAGATGTCAAACCCGAAACCCTTGATATTTAACAATAACTTTAATAGGCAATGAGAAAGCAAAAACCACCCACCAATTACTAATTCCTCATTCCTAATTTCTAATTTGTTTTCTGCCAACTTTGTGGCACGGCAAAACTCCTAACTCCTCCCTCCTGACTCCTAAGGCAATACCGCATAATTCTAAGTGCCGATACGGCGAGCGAGGTGCGGCAGTTGCTAAGCCAAAAGCGCAGATAATACTGGATGTATTATCGAGCATTTTGGCAACGCAGATGCCGTGCCGCAGCCGCCGAAGCGGTGCTTAAGCCGTAAGGCGGGAATTGTGCGGTGTTGCCCTAACTTCAACTTTCCACCAAAGGGGTGTTTTAATGCTGCAAATCCAAATGCGAATCCTGCGTGTGTTTGGGCTTTCCAAAGCGGAGATGAACTCCATCATTGAGAACGCCCAGGCCGAGGGCAGCCCCAGCCTGCGCCTGCAGGAGCGCGATGGTGAATACCTTGTCTGCGTGCAGGCATCAGCCCCCACCCAGGCAATGGCGGATGAATACTGCGAAAAGTGGGTGCAGAAACTGCGCACCCGCTTTGGCGATGCCTGCTATGGCTTTGAGGATACCACCCTGGCCCAGGCTGCGCTGGATGCCCTGCTGAAAAAGCGCCGCCTGCTTGTTGCGGCGGACGAAGCTACCGGCCGCCTGTTGGGCAACGCCCTGCGCGGCCTGCAGCACAGCGAAGCAGCGTTCGATTTTGGCAACCAGACCTACCTGAACCCGGCGAACGCCCGCCGCATTGCCGCGCCGGAAGCTCTGCTCAAAAAGTTCCCCGGCGATATGGTTCAGGCCGCTGCAGGCCGCGCTCAAAGCGCTTTGCTGCTGGCCAATGCGGATTATGCCGCCGTGTATATGCCCGCAACAGTGGGGCAGGCGCCTTTTGTGCTGCTGTGCAGCCGCATCGGCGCGGCAGCCTGTGCCCTGAGCCCCGAAATCTCCGATATGGCAATCGCCAACCATATTCTGGACTTGGCCCGCCGCCGTGCATTGGGGATGCACCTGGGACCTTCCGCTATTACCTTCAAGCCGGGGCGGGAGCGCCCGCTGCTGCTGGTCAGCGGCGAAGGCCAGCCGAGGCCAGGGTTCCGCTTTACGCTGCGCCGCAAGGCTGCCCCGGCCAAACCGGAGGTTAAGCCCAACGCCCCGGACAGCTACGATGCAGAACCGGTCCCCGATTACGATGCGCAGCCCACTGAACCCAAACCGCAGGCTACCCCCACCGGGACCATTACCTTTGAACGCCCCATCGCCCAGCCTGCCGCGCCGCAGCCAACACCGGATCCGCTGGATCTGCGCACCGCAGGCCCGCAGGCCGCCGCCGAAGCGCGCGCCCGCCGCGCCGCAGAAAGCGAGCTGGACCCGGACCTGGAACTGTGTGCCACCCGCACCATCAAAATTTCCCGTGCAGATTTGGAGCAGGCCATGGCGGCTCAGCAGGCAGCAAAGCAGCAGGAGCAGCCCAACCCGGAACCGCCCGCTGCACCGCAGCCGGAACCCCTGCCGGAGCCGGAACCGCCCGCCAACCTGCCGAAACCAAAAGCTTCTATCCTGGATGATGATATCCCGGATTTTTCGGCAGGGTTGGACCCCGCCGCGCTGGAAGCAGCCCGCAAGGCGGACGAAAAAGCCCCGCCGCGCAGCACCGATGAATTCCAGCGCGCCGCCAGCCAGTTGTTTGAAGACGATGAGGATGACGGGGAGGATGACGGGGAGGACGAAGAGCCCACCGTTACCTTCCCTGGCCGCAGCAAAGCCAAACCGGCAGTGCCGCGCCCCCTGGCAGCAAAGCAGGAACCCAAACAGGATGCCATCCACAACCGCAGCCTTGCCATGATCGAGCGTGCCGAGCGCCGCCACCGCCGCAAAGCGATTGCCGCAGTGGCTGTTATTGCCCTGCTGGTTCTGGTGGGTGCTGCGGTGCTGCTGGGGCTGACCCGTGGATGCACCGTGAAAGCCCCTGCCTATAAAAATTACGGCACAGAGCAGTTTGATACCCAGGCGCAGGCATATTTGAAATCCGCTGCGGCAGAAAACGAAAAAATTATCGGTTATCTTGCGTTCCCCGGCCAGAACGGCCAGCTGGTGTACAGCGGCTCCCAGCCGGGCGATGGCGCTGCCATCAGCGGCACCAACTATCTGAACGCTTCCATGCCGTCCAACACGGTGCTTTCCTGCGCGGATGCCTCGCTGGCAAGCCTGACGAACCAGACAAACTTCAGCCAGAATGCCGAGTTCACCCTGTACCTGAGTGATGTGACCTACCATTTCCGTGCTGTGGCAGTGTATAATACCGATGCCGCAGGCACCGAGAATGCCTTTACTCCCGCCAGCTATGGGGAACTTTCGGATTATTACAGCTATGCGGAGTTCAGCCAGAGCATTAAGGAACGCAGCCTGTTTGATACCGGCAATACCCCTGGTGATAAGGAAACCTTCCTGACCCTGATGAGCACCGGCGGCACAAACGGCACGTTTGTCTGTGTGACCGCTGTTCTGTTGCCGGATCAGGCCCAGTAAGATTGGATATACCCAGGAATGATTAAGCCCCCGTTCCCGTACATATACTAGGGTGTGGCGGAATAAACCGCTGCAAGCTGGATGGGGAAGGGGGTTTTTGGATTGAAAGAAGAAGCGGCACTGGCCCGTACGGTCATCAAAAAGCGGCTGGCCGGGCAGCCGGCACCGGATATCTGGTTTTTGATCATTTTGATGCTGCTGGTGTGCTATGGTTTGGTGATGCTGTTTTCAGCCGGGTATGCGGTGGCGCTGTACCGGCGCGGGGATGCTTATACCTACATCCGCCCCCAGCTGTTGTTTGCGGCGTTTGGTGCGGCGGCCATGTACGCGGCCAGTCTGGTGGATTACCACATCTGGCACAAACTGGCGTGGCCAATCATGGGGGTATCGCTGGCGTTGCTGGCAATCGTGCTGTTCATGCCGGAATATAACGGCTGCAAGCGGTGGATCGTGCTGCCGGGGCTGGGCACCTTGCAGCCCAGCGAGATCGCCAAGTTTGCGGTAGTGCTGGTGTTTGCCCACATCATCTCCCTCAACCATGACAGGATGCAGACCTTTGCAACCGGGGTGCTGCCCTTTATGGTTATCCTGGGAGCGGTTACGGTGCTGATGCTGCTGGAGCCGCATCTGTCCGGCACGCTACTGATTTTGGGCATCGGCGCGGTGCTGATGTTTGTGGGCGGCACGGGCTTAAAGTGGTTTGCCCTGGCAGGCATTGCCGGGGCCGGGGCCATTGCGGCGGCGGTGGTGCTGCTGCCGGAGCTGGTGCCCTATGCCATGGGGCGGCTGTCCTCCTGGCGGGACCCCTTTGCCGATCCGCTGGGCGAAGGCCACCAGACCATCCAAAGCCTGTACGCCATTGCATCTGGCGGCGCGGCCGGGCTGGGGCTGGGCAACAGCCGCCAGAAATACCTCTATGTGCCGGAACCGCAGAACGACTTTATCTTTTCGATTCTGTGTGAAGAACTTGGCTTTGTGGGCGCGGCTCTGACGGTGGTGCTGTTCCTGCTGCTGTTTTTGCGCGGCATGTCCATTGCAGTGCGCGCGCGGGATAAATTCGGTGCGCTGCTGGCCGTTGGCTTTGTGGTGCAGGTGGTGCTGCAGGCGGTGCTGAACATTGCCGTTGTTACCAACACTATCCCCAACACCGGCATCAGCCTGCCGTTTTTTTCTTCCGGCGGTACCAGTTTGATGATGCTGCTGGGCGAAATGGGCATTGTGCTCTCCGTTTCGCGCCAGGCGGACGCCCGGTAACGGGAATGTGCAAATTTTGTGATGGGGATTTCACAACTTTCGGCAGTTCTGCGCTATTGAAACTGGCGGAATAATACGGTATAATAACCAAAAAAGATTTGTAACTTTTTTGCAATCTTCCCAAAAGAAAAGGAATGCTATGCAGGAAATCAAAACAAACCCAACGGTGCGGCACACCACGCCCCTGCAGCTGCTGGCGGCGTTTGCAGCCACGGTGGCAGTGCTGTTTGTGCTGCTGCTGGGGGCGTGCGCGCTGCCGGCCCAGCCGGTGCTGGAACATGTGTATGATTCAGCCCAAACCATCCAGCAGGAGGGGCTTTACCCTGAATATTTCGGCTTTAAGCTGTTCCAGATGGATAACTATACCGATACCATCATGCTGTTTGAAGCGGCCGCCATGGGCGAGCAGGATCCCTTGACCGCCATGATGACCGCAACGGCCTATAACGTGGATAACTTTGAAACGATGGCCGGTGACCTTGCTGTCTATTGCGAGCGCACCATTCCGCTGGCCACCGGTGCCCAAAAGGCAGTGCATCTGGTGCCGTTCTCCTATGCGCGGTACTGGCACGGCTACCTGATCTGGCTGCGGCCGCTGCTCTGCGTTATGTCCATCACCGGTGTGCGCGTGGTGCAGTATTTGGTGCTGTTTGCGCTGCTGGCGGTTATTTTGTGGCAGCTGCGGCGGCAGTGTGGGCTGCGGGCCATGGTGTGGTTTGCCGTCAGCCAGTTGGCGGTTACCGTGTTCTGGGTGCCGCATCAGGTGCAGTATTTTACCACTTTCTGTATTGCGTATGCGGGCTGCGCGTGGGTGCTGGCCAGGCCGCGCCGCGCCGGGCAGCTGAGCATTGCCCTGGTGGTGCTGGGTACCTGTACGGCGTTTTGTGATTTGCTGGTTACCCCCATCATCACGCTGGGGCTGCCGGTGGCGGTGTGGCTGTGCTGCCTGCCGCAGCGGGCGGCATCCGGTGCCAGGCAGTGTCTGCCGGTCATCGGCGGCAGCTTGTGCTGGGGGGCAGGCTATGCCATGTGCTGGGGCCTGAAATGGGTGCTGGCCACCCTGATTACCGGGCAGGATATCATCGGCGATGCCATCCACCAGGCCGGGGTGCGCACCACGGCGGATACCTGGCACGGCATGGAGCTGAGCTGGGGGAACATCTTCCGCTTTGTGGGGGATACATTAAGCCAGCGCGGGCTGTTGTGGCCGGTGGTGCTGGTGGTTATTTTGTGCATTGCGGCGTTTTTGCTTTGCCTGCGCAATAAGGAAGCTTTGCTGCGCGCGCTGCCCATTGGCCTTACCGCCCTGATGGCACCGGTGTGGCTGGCGCTGCTGCGCACCCATTCCATCCAGCACGGGTGGTTTACCTGGCGCAGTTTAACGGTCAGCATTTTTGCGGGGCTGGCTTTTCTCTATTATTCCTGCGGGATACGGGCGGGCCTGCGGCGTTTGCGCGGCCAAAAACAACAAGGGTGAAAGTAGTTATGAAGGACGAAGAAAACAAGATGCAGTCTGCTGCCCCGGAGCAGCAGGCCCAGCCGGAGCAGACGCAGCCGGAAAGCGAACCGGCCGCGGATGCGGCCCAGCCGGGAACTGAAAACGAACCCAAGGCGGAAACCACAGCACCGGAAACGCCGGACAAAAAGAAACGTCCCCTGTGGCTGAAACTGCTGGCGGTGTTTGCTGCGGCGCTGGCGGTGCTGGTGCTGCTGGCGGTGCTGTACATTAACGGCAAGTTGGATCTGATTCATTACGATGACGGCACGGTGGACAGCGTTGGCACCGTTGATGCCGAGGAGGACCAGGACCTGGATACCACCGGCCTGACCCAGGCCACAAATGACGAAATGGAGATGCCGGAGGGCAGCCCCTTTGCGGACGAAGATGTGCTGAACATCTTGTTGGTCAGCACTGATGAACGCACCGATGCCGTGAACGACTGGGATGCGTTTACCCATCTGAACGAGCTGGACGGAACAAAAGCCACCACGGAGTTCAGCTCCGATGCCCGCGCGGACAGTTTAATTCTGTGCTCCCTGAACATCAAGGACGATACCATCAAACTGGTTTCCATTGAGCGCGGCACCGGTGTGCCGATTCTGCTGGATGGGTACGAGGGCCAGTACGACTGGATCACCCACACCTTCCGTTACGGCGGTGTCCGCCTGACGATGGATACGGTGGAAGACTGCTTCAACGTGCAGGTGGACCACTATGTGCGGTTCAATTTTAACTCCTTTGTTCAGATTGTGGATGCCGTGGGCGGCATCGACCTGAACCTGACTGAGGACGAAGCCAAGGCGCTGAACTGGGAGGTTCCCTCCAACTCGATGCTGATCGTCAAGAAGGTGGAACCAGGCTGGAACCACTTTGACGGCTATACCGCATTGCAGTATGCCCGCCTGCGCGCCATTGATGATGACTGGCACCGCGTGGCCCGCCAGCGCACCGTCATCCAGGCGGTGCTGGACCGGATCAAGAGCGCTTCGGTCACCGAGCTGAACGACCTGCTGGACACCGCCCTGCCGGTGGTGCAGACCAACTTTACAAAAACTGAGATCGCTGCCTTGATGGTGCAGCTGCCGAGCTTTTTGGGCGTGACAGCAGACCAGATGACCATGCCGGTGCAGGGCACCTATGGCGTGCGCAACGGCATGGATGACCGCCCCATGATGGATCCTGATTGGGCTGCCAACATTGCGGTTTTGCAGAACTTTTTGTATACTGATATGACGGCAGAGGAAGCTATTGCCGCCGGTACCGCTACCCCGGAAACGGCTGACGGTGAGGAAACCGCTGTGCCCGAAACCGTGGAAGTGCAGAGCAAAAAGAATGACACCGTCCACATCTACCTGAAAGACAACACGACACCCATTTACTGGGATTACCCGCTGGAAGATGCCGATTTTGGTAATGCGGATTACCGCGTGTTTCTGGCCGGAGAGACCCGCGGACAGCCGCAGAACACTGCCATGCGCAAGGCGCTGTTCCAGTACCTGCACGAACAGCAGGGGGTGAATGTTCAGCTGGTGGAAACCGGCGTGGGCGAAACCCAGGTGCTGGAGCAGTACCTGCGCACGGGCGATGAAAACTGGCTGAACCACTACCTGAAGCTGCAGGGCAGCTGTGCGGATGCGGAAGCCGAATACTGGCGCTGGCTGTACCAGTATAACCGCCAGCAGGGCGGCACTATCCATGTGGCAGGGCTGGGCACCGAGCGCAATACCGTAGTTTCGATGTATGGCCTGCTGGCTTTGGCAGATACGGAGATCGAACCGGCAGAGAGCATTGCGGACTTTGTGCAGGCCCTGCGGGATGAGAATATGACGACTGCCCTGCAGCTGTTCAAGACCGCTATGGAGGAACAGCCCGATGCGATGGCAGACTATTTTGGCGATGCCTATGCCCAGGTACAGCAGCTGTATGCCAACCTGCAGGTGAACACCACCTATAAGGGCAGGCTGGACCGCGACGACCTTGCCATGATGGACAACATGAACTTTGTGCTGCGCCAGTACCCGGACGATAAATTCTTTGGCCAGCTGAGCAACGGCCATGTGACCCAGAGTGCCTGGAAGGACGGCAATTATATTGCCAACTACAGCCGTTTCGGCATGCTGCTGAACGGCGAAGGCTCCCCCGTACAGGGCGAAGTCTGCTCCATGCTGACGATCTATACCCAGCGCGGCAGCAACGGCCTGCTGGGCGATGATGCCGAGAACGACTATTACGACCTGAACGCGCTGGCGGAAGCTGCGGGCAAAGAATTTATTGCCACAGGGGCGGATTTGTTCCTGGCGCTGGACAACGAGGACACCCCTTACAGCGAGCAGAACGGCCTGATCAAGCCCGAAGTGCAGGCCGAAGAAAAGCCGCTTATGGATTATTGCCAAAAACTGATTGTACTTTTTGACACAGAAAATTAAAATTCCCCGTTGACAAGGCCGCGCCTTTGTGCTATAAATACTTTAAACCAATGAAGCGAAAGTAAAACCACAGGCGCACGCACAGAGAGCCCCCGATGCTGGGAACGGGGTGGTAAGCGGAGTGGATAAATGGTTCGCCGAGGGCACGGGGAAAAGCTGGGCTGAGTATCCGTTGACGGAAGCCTCCGTTACAGGGCAGGGGAATGTTAGTTCTCCGCAGAGCGGCTGTGCAGTTTATGGCACAGCAAGCAAGGTGGCACCACAGATTATTTGATTGATCTGCCCTTGCACAGAAAGCTATTTCTGTGCAAGGGCTTTTTGTTATACCCGGCACAGACCACAAACAGGAGTAACACCATGAAAAAGCAAAGCATTACCACCATGCGGGAGCGATGGCGCCGGGCAAACTGATTGCCCGCCCCGGCACTGCCGGGAACAAACCGCCGATACACCTTAAATGTGAATGATAAAAAGGAGCTTTTACCATGAAAAAGTTTGTTGCTGTTCTGTCCGCCGCCGCTATGCTCGCCACCCTCGCCGCCTGCGGTTCCACCGCCGCCACCACTTCTACCGCTGCCTCCAGCGCCGATACCGCTGCATCCACCAGCAGCGAAGCTGCTGCCGCAGATGATACCGCAAAGTCTTACAAAATTGCGGTGGTCCAGCAGCTGGACCACGCCAGCCTGGATGAGATCCGCACCGCTGTGGAAGCAGAGCTGGACGCCAAAGCCGCCGAAAAGGGCATTACCATTGAGTACAAAGATTTTAACGGCCAGAACGATGCTACCACGCTGAACCAGATCGGCACCCAGGTGGTTTCCGATGGGTATGATGCTGTGGTGCCCATTGCCACCCTGGCAGCCCAGTGCATGGCCAATGCCTGCGCCGAAGATCAGATTCCTGTTGTGTACGCCGCCATCAGCGACCCTGCCGCTGCAGACCTCACCGGCCTGGATTATGTCACTGGTACTTCTGACGCGCTGAACACCCAGTTCATCCTGGATATGATGCTGGCAATCAACCCGGATGTCAAGACTGTTGGCTTGCTGTACTCCAATTCCGAAGCCAATTCCACCACCCCCATTGCCGAAGCAAAGGCTTACCTGGATGAAAAGGGCATTGCTTATGTGGAAGGCACCGGCAACACCAACGATGAAATCATGAGCGCCGCCGCCAATATGGTGGGCAAGGCTGACGCTGTGTTTACCCCGACCGATAACGTGGTTATGGCCGCCGCAGCTGCTGTTTCCGAGACGCTGACCGAAGCGGGTATCCCGTTCTACACCGGTGCCGACAGCTTTGTTACCGCCGGTGCCTTTGCAACCTGCGGAGTCAACTATTCCGAACTTGGCACCTACACCGCTGATATGGTGCTGGATATCCTGGAAAGCGGCAACGTTCCTGAATACCATGTAATGGATGGCGGCATCATCACCGTCAACACCGAAACTGCCGCCGCTCTGGGCATTGATTACGCCGCTTTCAGCGATATGGCCAGCCAGGTTGTGGAAGTTACCACCCAGCAGTGATAAAATGAATAGAGAATAATGAAAAAAGAATAATGCAGGTGTGGTGCCTGCGGTACCACAATAAAGCAGGAAATGCAGCTCCGGCAAGCGAAAACGCCCGCCGGAGCTGCATACCTGATTAAAAACGCCGCCGCGGGCGGCGTACAGCCATTATTCATTATTCTTTATTACTTATTATTTATACGCAAAGGAGCAACGCTTATGTTTACCCTTGCCATTGTGCAAAGCGCATTGGAGCTGGGCTTTATTTACGCCCTTGTGGCCATGGCACTGTTTTTGAGCTTCCGTGTGCTGAATATTGCCGATATGACTACCGATGGCGCGTTCACCCTTGGCTGTGCCGTGTCGGCTACCGCCGCAGTGGCGGGGCATCCGTTCCTTGGTTTTGTGCTGGCCATGCTGGCCGGTGCCTGCGCCGGGTTTGTCACCGCGTTCCTGCAAACCCACCTGGGCGTGCCGTCCATTTTGGCGGGTATTATTACCAATACCGGGCTTTACACGGTAAATCTTGCCATCATGGGCTTTTCTTCCAACGTTCCCATGCTGAAAACTGAGACAGTGTTCACTATGGCCCGCGCCCTGTTTGGCGAAAAATCTCCCTATAAACTCATTGTTGCCGTCACGGTCACAGTCGTGGCCTGCGCGCTGCTGATTTTATTCCTTGGCACCCGGCTTGGTCTTTCCATCCGCGCTACCGGCGATAACCCGGATATGGTGCGCGCTTCCTCCATCAACACGGCGTTCACCATCACGGTGGGCCTTTGCGTTTCCAACGCCATGACCTCGCTTTCCGGCGCGGTTCTGGCTCAGTACCAGAAATCCGCCGATATCAACCTGGGCACTGGCATGGTGGTCATCGGTCTGGCTTCGCTGATTATTGGCGAAACGCTGTTTGGCCGCGGCGGTATGTGGGTCAAAGCGGCTGCGGCTGTGGCGGGCAGCGTGATCTACCGCTTTATCATTGCGTTGGCCCTGCGTGCCAATGTTCCCAGCGAGTGCCTGAAGCTGATTTCTGCCGTCATTGTGGCGCTGGCCATTGCGGCCCCGGCCCTGAAAAAGAACCTTGCGCTGCGCCGCCGCCGTGCCGTCAGTCAGAAAGGGGGCAAGACCCATGCTTGATCTGAACCATGTCAGTATGACCTTTAACCCCGGTACGGTGAACGAGAAAAAAGCGCTGACCGATATCAATCTGCATATGGAAAGCGGCGAGTTCGCTACCATTGTGGGTTCCAACGGCGCGGGCAAATCCACCTTGTTCAATGCCATTGCAGGCAGCTTTATTCCGGATACCGGCAGCATTCTGCTGGATGAGGTGGATATGACCTTCCAGCCGGATTTCCGCCGCTCCAAGGCGATTGGCCGCCTGTTCCAGGACCCGCTCAAAGGCACTGCCCCCAACATGACCATTGAGGAAAATCTGGCCCTGGCCTATCTGCGCGCTTCCACCCATACTTCGCCGTTTTCCCGCATTACCAAGGCGGACCGCGAACTGTTTACCGATCGGCTGGTCCAGCTGGGCTTGGGGCTGGAGAACAGGATGAAACAGCCGGTCGGCCTGCTTTCCGGCGGCCAGCGCCAGGCGCTGACCCTATTGATGGCCACCCTGGTTACCCCCAAATTGCTGTTGCTGGACGAGCACACTGCGGCCCTGGACCCCGCCACTGCAGATAAGGTGCTGGAGCTGACCAAGAAAATTGTGGCCGAAAACCACATCACCTGCCTGATGATTACCCACAACATGCACGCCGCCCTGGAATTGGGCAACCGCACGCTGATGATGGATTCCGGCCACATTGTGCTGGATATCAGCGGGGAAGAACGCGCCAACACCACGGTGGATGGCCTGCTGGATCAGTTCGCCAAAAATGTGGGCCGCCGGTTGGATAATGACCGCATCCTGTTGAGCAGGCAGGAAGAGACGGCTCAGTAAAATAATAACAAAAAGCAGCCCCCGCGGGGGCTGCTTTTTGTCATATACGATCAGGAAAAAAAATCAACCGGCGATTGCACCAAAAGCGGAAATGCCCAAAGTGCTCAGTACGCCCATAATGCAGCCTGCCAGCAGAACGCCGCCCATGCAGGCCAGAACGCTTTCCTTGAAATCCATATCCAGTAGGCTGGCGGCCAGGGTGCCGGTCCATGCGCCGGTGCCGGGCAGGGGAATGCCCACAAACAGCAGCAGAGCAATAAAAAGGCCGCGGCCGGCGGTGGCTTTCAGCTTTTGGCCGCCCTTGTGGCCTTTTTCCAGGCAGAAAGTGAAAAACTTGCCGATCACCGGTTTGTCAGCGCCCCATTCCAGGATCTTGCGCGCAAACAAAAAGATGAACGGCACCGGGATCATGTTGCCGATGATGGCAATGATGTAGGTGCTCCACAGCGGCAGACCAAAAATTACGCCATAGGGGATTGCGCCGCGCAGTTCGATCAGGGGAACCATCGAAACAAAAAATACAGTCAGGTATTTCTTAAGCATTCCAGTACCTCGCAGTTGATTGATGTCAAATTTGCATACAAATTCTATTATACAAGAATCCGCGATATGCCGCAAGACCTGCACCACAGGTTTTGTGTAAAATTTATGTCAAGCGGGCAGGATGCCGGTTTCCGGCATAAAAAGGGTGCAAAGCCCTGCGGGATATGGTATAATTACAACATACATGCCCACAGAATAAGAAAAAATGACGGAACCACAACAGCAGGAGGAGGCACAGGATGCAGCGTATAGAAGCCATAGATGAATACAACCGCGCTCAAAGATTGGGCATGCGCGATTACCGTGAAAAGACAGCGGCAGGCAAATACCCCTATCTGCCTGCGTTGGATGAACTGCTGGAAAAAACAGATACCGAAAGCCAGATACCGCTTGGTACCATTGAAATACCGTTGGATTATGTGGTAGGCACCAAAACCACCGGCCGCACCATGGCGTTTGCTTCCAACTTTATGCCGCTGCTGCCCGAAGACACTGAGTTTGCCAGCAAGTGGCTTTCCCTGTGCATGGCCCATATGGAAGAGGGCATCCACGATGCCATTAAAGCATATGAGTACATGGGCCGCTTTTATGTCCAAGAGGGCAACAAACGTGTCAGTGTGCTGAAATATTTTGGCGCGGATTCTATTTTTGCCACCGTTACCCGCGTTGTGCCGCGGTTCAATGATACGCCGGAAATTCGTGAATATTACGAATTCATGGAGTATTACCCTTTGTGCGGGCTGTACCGGCTGCACTTTACGCAGGAGGGCAGCTTTGCCCGCTTGCAGAAAGCGCTGGGCAAAGCGCCGGATGAAAAGTGGACCGCAGACGATAAGGCGGAAGTTGTCAGCCTGATGAACTGGATCACCAAGGCTTATAATGCCCACGGCGGCGATAAAATGCGCACCACCCCGGCGGATGTTATGCTGCTGTTGCTCCGCTTGTATAAGTTGGATGAGCTGAAAACCTATAGTCCCGCCCAGTTTGCCGCAGCTATTGACGCTGTGTGGGATAACGTTCTGGCGCTGGAGCGCCCGGAACCGGTCAAGCTCAGCACCCAGCCGGCCGCCCCGGCCAAAAAGAACAGCCTGCTGGACCGCATCCTGCCGGGGATCCGCAGTGAGCCCAGCCACTTGAAAGTAGCGTTTGTCAACGAGCGCACGCCGGAAACTTCTACCTGGACCAGCCAGCACGAGTTTGGTCGTACCCAGCTGGACCAGGTGTTTGCCGGCAAGGTGGAAACCGTGGCTTATCATGGCGCAGAGCCGGGCAAAAATGCCGATGAACTGGTGGAAAAAGCCATCCAGGACGGCGCGGATATGGTGTTTACAACCTCGCCAAAACTGGTGGGGGCTTCGCTGCGCGCGGCGCTGCGCCACCCGGATGTGCGCATCCTGAACTGCTCGGTCGATATGCCGTATGCTTCCATCCGCACCTATTACAGCCGCGTGTATGAGGCAAAGTTCATCACCGGCGCCATTGCTGCCGCTGTGGCGCGGGAGGACCGCGTGGGCTATGTGGCGGATACGCCCACCTTTGGCGTTCCGGCCAACATCAATGCGTTTGCCCTTGGCGCGCGGATGGTCAACCCGCGCGTTAAGGTCAGCCTGCAATGGTCCTGCCTGCCGGGAGACCCGATCCAGGCCTTCCAGAAGCAGGGCATCACGGTGATCTCGGGGCGCGATACCCCCACGCCGTTCCGCCCTGCGCGAGAGTTCGGAACTTTCCGCATCAGCCCCGGCGGCACGCTGATGGATCTGGCTTCGCCGTTTTGGCATTGGGGCCAGTTCTATGAAAACGTGGTGCGCACCGTGCTGGATGGCGGCTGGACCCGCGATAAATCCGGCACCGACGGTACTGCCGTCAACTATTGGTGGGGCATGAACAGCGGTGTGATGGATGTGCTGCTCAGCCGCGAGCTGCCCCATGATGTGCGCCACCTGGCCAACATCCTGCGCAGCGGCATTATTGCGGGCAGCATTGACCCGTTTGCCTGCTATATTACCGCGCAGAACGGTACTGTGATGAACGAGGGCCGCACCGGCTTTACCCCGGAGCAGATCCTGCATATGGACTGGCTGTGCGATGCAGTGGAGGGCCACCTGCCGGAATTTGACGAACTGATGGACTGTGCCCGCCCCATGTACCGCATGCAGGGTATCCACCGCGACCGGCTCCCTGCAGAGAAAGAGGCCGATCTATGAAAATTCTGGCAGTGGCAGACGAAGAGAGCAAGTACCTGTGGGAATACTATGAGCCCAGCAAGCTGCGCGATATCGACCTGATCATCGGCTGCGGGGACCTGAGCCGGCATTATATGAACTTTTTGTCCGATGCAGCGCCGGTTCCGGTGCTTTATGTACACGGCAACCATGATGCCAGCTATGATAGAGAACCGCCCCGCGGTGCGATCTGCATTGACGATGACCTGTACTGGTACAAGGGCTACCGCATTGTGGGCCTTGGCGGCAGCTGCCGTTACCGCGCCGGTGCCTGGCAGTTTACCGAAGCGGAAATGAAACGCCGCATCAGCCACCTGCGCAGCAAGATCCAGCACGCGGGCGGGGTGGATATCCTTGTTACCCATGCGCCGCTGCACGGCTATGGGGATTTCAGCGACCTGCCGCACCGCGGGTTTACGGTGTTCAATGAAATTTTGGATACCTATCACCCGGCTTTGATGCTGCACGGGCATATCCACCTGACCTATGGAGCCAACATCCCGCGGGAGCACCAGTACGGCCAGACACGCATTGTGAACTGCTATGAGCGCTTTGTGCTGGACCTGCCGGATAAGCCGGATCCGCGCCGCCACTCTTTGATTGAGAGGTGGAAACAGTTTAACCGCACGGGGCACTTTTAAGGTGTAGCTTGAAGGCGTACCTGATACCATAGGCAACACCGCACAATTCCCGCCTTGCGGCTTAAGCACCGCTCCGGCAGCTGCGGCACGGCATCTGCGTTGCCAAAA
>NZ_PSQF01000044.1:0-24320 GCF_003324125.1 Subdoligranulum sp. APC924/74
TTATCGAGCATTTTGGCAACGCAGATGCCGTGCCGCAGCTGCCGGAGCGGTGCTTAAGCCGCAAGGCGGGAATTGTGCGGTATTGCCCTAATTTGAATTTTGCTGAATTTTGTTTTCGCCCTGATTTTACAGCCAGAACTGCACCAGACGGCTGACATTCTGGTACAGCGCGGGATTCTGGCCCAGAAGGCCCGGTTCCGCAGCAAAGTAGACACAGAAGCTGTAACAGATCCCCATGGCAACAGCTGCCAGCATCGCCCCCTGCAGCATGTGCTGCACGGTATGCAGGATGCTGCCCGATGCGGCGGCCTGCACACGCGGGGCAAGGGCGCTTTCGGCCCACAGCCAGACCAATGCGGCGGCGAACAGCAACGGGGTTAAATAGTCGCTGAGATAGCGGTAGAGCACACCGGCCATCTGGCAGTCCAACGCGGCCAGAATAACAGCCAGCAGCACGGGCAGCAGCACCATGGCGCGCAGGTCTTTCTGCCTTGCCATACGGCGGCGCAGCAAAGGCAGGGCCGCAAAGGCCCACAGCAGCGGCAGGCTGACCAGGGCACCGCCGTAAAATACTTCGGTAATGGTCATACCCATAAAGTTTGTCTGCATTTTGGTACCCGCCAGGTAGGGGAACACCGCCTGCACCACCGGCAGGGACAGGAAATAGGTGAACAACGCCGGGGCCAGCCGCCCAATGCGGAAGCCGCGGTGGGTCATATCGTTGCTGGTCAGGTTGTAATTGGCGCCAAAATCAAACGGCGAGCCGAACCGCGCGGCATTGTAGGCCATCAGCCCCAGGGCTACCAGAATAACCGGCAGAACAAAGGCGATGGCTTCGGTTATTCCCTGCTTGCTGCGCAAGCGTTTTTGCCGGATATACTGCGGCCAGAAGATCGGCAGGCAGAGCACGGCAAACAGCTCCATTTGGGGGCGGCATCCCGCCACCAGCGCCATGCACAGGCTGCCAAGCGCCATGTGCAGCATGATTTTGCCATGGTGCTGCACCGGGGTGTTGGCGGCGCACAGCCACTGCCACAGGGCCAGCAGCACAAATGCCGCGCCGCACAGGATGGCGTATTCATACACCGAGGGGCGCAGCAGCAGGTAGTACACCTGGCTGCCGCCCGCAATGCCCGCCGCAGCCAGCAGGCAGGCCGCCGCTGAGGCGGACGGAAACCAGCGCTGCGCAGCCTGCCGCACCAAACCAAACACTGCCAAAATCAGCAGCCAGGCCATCACGATCATGGCCAAGCTGGGCGGCAGGTCCGGTACGCCGGTCAGCAGCTCAAACGGCAGCTGGAACAGCAGGCACGGCACAATGCCAAAGTAAACATAGTACCGCCCCTGATAATAAGCAACATCCCACAAAGCATCCGGGGCCGCGCTCTGACGGGCGGCGGTATCGTAAGGGTTCTGCATCTCCGCCATGGCGGCGGGCGGGTCGCGCTGCAGATCCAGGCGGCCATTCAGCAGGCTGTGGGCCAGAGCGCCGTACTGCGCAGCGGAATCATTCTGCCAATCGCTGATATGCTGGGTGAAGGTGATGCGGCTTTCGCCGTCCCAGTTTTCGACATTATAAAACGAGGTCGCTACGCCGGAGTTGCGGGCATCGGCAAAGGGGGCCGCTGCGGCCAGCAGGCAGAGCATGCAGCCCAGCACCAGCACCGCCGGGCGGTATTTGGCGCGGTGAGTCAGGTAGGCTTCGTGCCACGCGGCAGCGCCGGGGCGCAGCCCCCACAAGGCCAGCAGTGCCAGATACACCACTGCCAGCCGCAGCAGCGAGAAATCCATCGGGCGGGGTACATTGGCCAGAACCGCCTGCACGGTATAGTTCAGGTCATAACTGCGGTACTCTCCGCTATAGCCCTCCGCTTGCAGGGTCAGGGTATCCACCGCGCCGGAAAAATCCAGCGTGCGCACCAGGCTGCGTGCCGCTCGCGGGGCCGCCTGCCACTGCCAGCTCTGGCGCGGGGCGGTGCTGGCTTCGTCGGTACCGGACACCCACAGGATAAACAGCGGGTTCTGATCCTGCGGATAGTTGCCGTCATACTGGTAGACAACGCCATCCAGCGCAACGTTATACAGCGGCTGATGGATGCCGGTAAAGGTAAGGGTACTGTGCGCATCGTTCAAAGCAATCGGCTCCCCATCCGCCGGGGCATCCTGCAAATAGGTGCGCAGGTCAACGGGCTGGTAGCTGTGGGTTGCAAAATAGGGTGCGTTGCCCACGAATACTTCCAGGCCGATGGCGGCAATCAGCAGCGCAGCAACCGTCCAAAGTGTGCGGTACCGCCGCCCGCTGCGCAGGCGGAGTAACAACACAGTGCCGCAGGCCCACAGTGCCGCCCCATTGATGGCCAGCAGGCGGAACAGATCAAACCCCTGCGCCAGCCCCGGCTGGGCAAACACACATGCTGCGATGATCCACACTGCCAGCACAATGCCCGGCCCGGCCAGTACATCCGCATGGGTTGCCCTGCGGTCGCACAGCCGCCCCGGCAGTGCCCAAACCAGCACCCCCAACAGGATGCTGACACAAATTGCTGCTGCAAACATAAAAAGCCCCCATACCAAAGTGTATGGGGGTATTATACTATGAATTGCGGTTTTTGTCGATATTGGGGGTGCAGGCGTCCTCTTCCTGCGGGTCAGACGGCTGTTCGCCTGCCCGCTCCGCTTTGCGGTACTGCGCGGGGGAAAGCCCGGTTTCCTTTTTGAACACACGGCTGAAATACAGCGGGTTATCATACCCGACGATCTCGGAAACTTCACCGATGCTGTATTTGGTGCGTTCCAGCAAGCGCTGTGCATTGACGATACGCAGCGACTGGATATACCGTGCGGGCGACAAGCCCACATACTGTTTGAAGCTGCGGATGAACCATGCCGTGCTCATGTGCAGGGACTCGGCGTATTCATCCACATTGATGCGGGCAGTATAATTCTCGTTAAAATAGGCGGCTGCGGCTTCGATCTGCTCCCGCGTGGTGCCGCTGATCGACCGCCGTTCCTGCCGCTGGCGGCTGACCAGCACCAGCATCATCTGGAACAGCCCTGCCGTATAATCCCGATAGGCGTACTGGCAGAGCTGCAATTCCTGGATCATGCGGCGGAAAGTATTTTTGTACTCCGGCATAATGCCGCTGTAAAACACATGGCCATCCAGCGGAATCTCATGCGCCTGCAGCACTGCAGCGGCCTCGCTGCCGGAAAAATAGACCCAGAACACCTCCGGGTGGTCCTCAAGATAGTAGATATAGCGGCGCTCTTCCTGCGGGCGGTACAGCACCATATGACCCGCTGTTACCACATGCTCGGCATCATCAAACCAGAAGTGCGCCTTGCCCGCAGCGATATAAAACAGCTGATACGCATTTTCATCATACCGCGTAATAGTTGGCAGGCTGGCGTGCTTTTTCAATCGGCATGTTCCGCAGGAATCCACTGTAAGCGGTGCAGTACAGCTGCCGTCCGCAGCCTGGCGGCTGTTGATGGAACCAAAATTGATATACATCTGTGTTGTCCCCTCGTGTTGGCTGGGTAAGACGGGCGCACCCATCTTTTATGTGGATTGTATAATATTATCCACTATAGTGCAAGTGCAACTGGCCAAATCATATTGTTTTGTTATCCTTCTGTTATGATTTTTGCAAATAATATTAGAATTCTTATCAAAATGTTTTTTCAGCTTTTCTGTTTTACCGCGGGGCCACAACAAAAAAGTGCCCGCCTGCTGCAAGGCAGCGTGCGGGCGCTTTCATGCTTATTCCTTTGCTTTTGAGCCGGGATTATTCAATGCCGGTCACGGTATAATCTTTGTCCTCAACGGCTTTTTTCAGCACAGTGTCATCCACCGGCTTATCCAGCGTTACAACAGCGGTACCGGCGGTGTGGCTTACCTCGGCGGCGGAAACACCGTCCAGCGCTTCCAGTGCCTTTTTCACGGTTGCTTCGCAATGGCCGCACATCATGCCTTCAATTTTAATGGTCTTATTCATGGTCGTGTTCTCCTTTTTGCTTGTTTTGTGTGCTTTGCGTTTATGGTCATGTTTGGTGCTGCGAATATCGAACAGGTTCAGCCGCAATGCGTTGGAAACCACGCAGAAGCTGGACAGGCTCATGGCCGCAGCGCCGTACATCGGGTTCATCTGCCAGTGCAGCAGCGGGATAAAGACACCTGCCGCCAGGGGGATGCCCAACACATTGTAGGCAAAGGCCCAGAACAGGTTTTCGTGGATATTGTGCAGGGTAGCGCGGCTCAGGCGGATGGCGGCGGGCACATCGCTCAGGCGGCTCTTCATCAGCACAACGTCAGCGGCGTCAATCGCAACATCCGTACCGGCGCCAATGGCAATACTGACATCCGCGCGGGTCAGGGCCGGTGCATCGTTGATGCCATCGCCCACCATGGCCACGCGTCCCTTGTTTTTCAGGCTGCGGATCACAGTTTCCTTGCCATCGGGCAGCACACCGGCAATCACTTCGTCCACACCGGCCTGTGCACCAATGGCTTTGGCGGTGCGCTCGTTATCGCCGGTCAGCATCACAACACGGATGCCCATGCCCTGCAGTTCACGCACAGCCTGCGGGCTGTCCTCCTTGATGACGTCCGCCACCGCGATAACGCCCTGCATGGTGCCATCCTTGGCAAAGAACAGCGGGGTCTTGCCCTGGGCGGCCAGTGCTTCGGCGCTGGATGCCATCTTTTGCGGCACCGCCACGCCAAGGGTCTGCATCAGCTTGGCGTTGCCGCCGTACAGGGTACTGCCGTTCAGCACAGCCGTCAGGCCGTTGCCGGGCAGAGCCTGGAAATCTGCCACATCGGCGGGGGGCAGGTTATCCTCCTGTGCCTTTTGCAGCACAGCGCGGGCCAGCGGGTGTTCACTCTTCTGCTCCAAGGCAGCGGCAAGGCTCATTAGTACCTGCTCCGTCACACCGTCTACGGGCAGGATATCCGTCACGCGCGGCTCGCCGCTGGTGATGGTGCCAGTTTTATCCAGGGCAACGATCTCGGTTTTACCGGTCTGCTCCAGCGAAACCGCGGTTTTGAAGAGAATGCCGTTTTTAGCGCCCACACCATTGCCAACCATAATGGCAACCGGCGTTGCCAGGCCCAGCGCGCAGGGGCAGCTGATGACCAGCACCGAAATACCGCGGGCCAAGGCAAAACCGACCGTCTGCCCTGCCAGCAGCCACACGATGGTGGTGATAACGGCCAGCGTGATCACCACCGGCACAAACACACCGGAGACGCGGTCTGCAATTTTGGCAATGGGTGCCTTGGTGGCTGCGGCATCGCTGACCATCTGGATGATCTGAGCCAGCGTGGTATCCTGACCCACGCGGGTGGCACGGCAGCGCAAAAAGCCGGATTGGTTCAGGGTTGCGGCGCTCACGCTGTCGCCTTCGGCCTTATCCACCGGGATGCTCTCACCGGTCAGGGCCGATTCGTTCACCGCGCTGCTGCCTTCCAGCACCACGCCGTCAACGGGGATATTCTCGCCGGGACGCACCACAAACACATCGCCCTGCTGCACCTGTTCGATGGGAACGGTAACTTCCGCCCCATTGCGCAGCAGCGTTGCGGTTTTGGGGGCCAGGTTCATCAGGCCTTTCAGGGCATCGGTGGTCTTGCCCTTGGAGCGGGCTTCCAACGTTTTGCCCACCGTGATCAGGGTCAGGATGGTTGCGGCGGATTCAAAATAAAACTCCTCCATATAGCCCATCACGGCCATGGCATCCCCCTGCACCTGGGCCACCGTCATGGCAAACAGAGCGTAAGTGCTGTAGCCAAAGGCCGCGGTAGCGCCAAGGGATACCAGGGTATCCATATTGGGGGCACGGTTCCACAGCGCCTTAAAGCCGCTGATAAAGAACTTTTGGTTGATGACCATGATGATAATGGTGAGCAGCATCTGTAAAATACCCATTGCCACATGGTTGCCCTGCATAAAGCCCGGCAGCGGCCAGCTCCATAGCATGTGCCCCATGGAGAAGTACATCAGCACCACCCAGAAGATCAGCGAGGCAATCAGGCGGCGTTTGAGGCGCGGGGTCTCGGTATCTTTTAAGGCATCTGCTGACGGCGCGGCGGACTGGGCGGCAGCGTTTTTAGGGCTTGCGCCATAGCCTGCGGCTTCCACTGCGGCCACAATATCTGCCGGAGCGGCGGTGCCCTCCACACCCATTGAGTTGGTCAGCAGGCTGACCGAGCAGGATGTTACGCCCGGCACTTTGCTGACGGCTTTTTCCACCCGGGCACTGCACGCGGCGCAGCTCATCCCGGTTACGTTATATTGTTCCACTTCTTTCCTCCGGTTTCCTCTCTTTTGCGGTGGTGATTCTATAATTCTTGTGTGATGATTGGTGAGTGGTTTCGCTTTGGTGTTTGAACACGGGTTGTTGATGTTTGAGTTGTTTCTATGGCAATACCGCATAATTCTAAGTGCCGATACGGCGAGCGAGGTGCGGCAGATGCCAAGCCAAAAGCGCAGATAATACTGGATGCTGCAAAGGTGAGCGCCGCCAGTGGCGGAAACAGCGAACCGAAGCAGGGGCAGCGGTCGCAGAGTGCGAGGGGCTTTTGCCCCCGAAGCACGATGCGGGTACCGCAACCCGACATTATCGAGCATTTTGGCAACGCAGATGCCATGCCGCAGCTGCCGGTGCGGTGCTTAAGCCGCAAGGCGGGAATTGTGCGGTGTTGCCATATCCTTACTCCCCTTTTGGTGAGCGGCTAGCCTGCCATTCGACGTATTATTGAGGTTACCATTTCTATCCACACTCTCCTTGCGGAGAGCGATACGTTGGGGGCAACCAAGGCCGATGCGGCATTTCTATCCACACCCTCTCACAGGGAATGACTGGAATTTATTCATGGCTCTGGTAATGTTACACAAACTTTTACCGATGTTTGTGAACAGAAAAACAATCGTACTGGGCACTGGCATGGCATTTTTGCTGGCTCAAACACTCGTGCATTTATTTCATGTTCTGCTTCTGCTATTTTGTGCAGGCAATGCTTATTTCATCAGTTTCTGCAGCGTTTTCAGCAGCTCATCCACAACTTCGTCATTCCCGGCACGGATACCATCCGCCACACAGGTGCGGATATGGTTTGCCAGCAGCTCACGGTTGAACGCGTTCATCGCCGCCGTTACCGCCGCCGACTGCACCAGAATATCCGGACAATACACTTCGTTTTCCACCATCCCACGGATGCCCCGAATCTGCCCTTCGATCCGGTTCAGTCTGTGGACCAGGCTTTTATACTCTTCTTCACTGCGATGCTTTGTTTTGTGTGCACAGCAGCAACACGGTTCCTTCTTTTCGTTTTCCTGCATTATGTTACCCTCCCATCACATGCAAGGTACCCCGGCGGGGTATATTCACTATATACCCCGCCGGGGTACCTTGTCAAGTAGATAATATAATATTTTTATATTATTTTATGCGAGAGCTTTTTACTATAGCAATTTTTAAAATTAAAGCGGATATCCGCATGAACAAAACCGCCCTGAACAGTCAGAAAGAGAAACATTTTATGCTCTCCTTGCGGAGAGCGACACCGGCGCTTTTGCCTATTACAGTATCCATTTCCCAATTTCTATCCACGATCTCCTTGCGGAGAGCGACAGTACCTTGGCCGACGGTTTCACCCCCTACGCCGAATTTCTATCCACGCTCTCCTTGCGGAGAGCGACTTGATCTTTCTGGCCTAGATACTGTTTGCCGAGCCATTTCTATCCACGCTCTCCTTGCGGAGAGCGACGCCAGAAACAGCCCACACAGACCGCGCAAAAGCCATTTCTATCCACGCTCTCCTTGCGGAGAGCGACGTTTCTTTGCATATTCAAACATCTCCCCTCTGATAATTTCTATCCACGCTCTCCTTGCGGAGAGCGACCGGTTAGTGCGATCCTCAATATACCGTGCTTTCAATTTCTATCCACGCTCTCCTTGCGGAGAGCGACCCGGCCACGACCGGTAAGCAACCGGCAGTCCGCTGATTTCTATCCACGCTCTCCTTGCGGAGAGCGACGATCTTGCATCTCATCAAAAGATACATCTTTGAATTTCTATCCACGCCCTCCTTGCGGAGAGCGACGCCAATCTGGGGCGCTGCCCCAGCCCCCGCCACACATTTCTATCCACGCTCTCCTTGCGGAGAGCGACCGCCATTGGCAGATGGGGCACAGCCTGACGCGGCAATTTCTATCCACGCTCTCCTTGCGGAGAGCGACAAGTTTCTTTAAGACGATTTTTGATGTCATTACAGATTTCTATCCACGCTCTCCTTGCGGAGAGCGACAATCATGCGCCAGGCGGGCCTCAATGGATACGCATTTCTATCCACGCTCTCCTTGCGGAGAGCGACATTATGCGTCAGTGTGCGGAGCTGAAACTCATTATTTCTATCCACGCCCTCCTTGCGGAGAGCGACCGCAAACTCCAATCGGTATTTCCATTGGCAGACGGTATTTCTATCCACGCCCTCCTTGCGGAGAGCGACATTGCGCAGGGCAGCATTGACACGGACGGCCTGCGATTTCTATCCACGCCCTCCTTGCGGAGAGCGACCAGGCCGCCCGGCCACCACGCAAACACGGGTGCGGTGATTTCTATCCACGCCCTCCTTGCGGAGAGCGACTTAATCCGCAATTCGCCGCTGACCAAATCCAGGTAATTTCTATCCACGCCCTCCTTGCGGAGAGCGACGGGCGGCAATAGACCGCCATGCCCGGCGGGCGGGAATTTCTATCCACGCTCTCCTTGCGGAGAGCGACGGTTGTTGTCAACAAATCACATAAACCACATGGATTTCTATCCACGCTCTCCTTGCGGAGAGCGACCAACATCACGGTGAGTTCCGGTACGATCAGCCTGACATTTCTATCCACGCTCTCCTTGCGGAGAGCGACTGGTGCATCTCACGCAGACAGCCAGTCCAGGCCGCATTTCTATCCACGCTCTCCTTGCGGAGAGCGACTGCTATACTAACATGTGGAGCGCAACCACGCCGTTATTTCTATCCACGCTCTCCTTGCGGAGAGCGACGCACTAAGTCGCCGCCGTCCACGTCATCCAGATGATTTCTATCCACGCTCTCCTTGCGGAGAGCGACAGTGCGCGCGAGGGCCGCTGAGGGCCAAAGGCCCATTTCTATCCACGCTCTCCTTGCGGAGAGCGACGTGCGCGCGAGGGCCGCTGAGGGCCAAAGGCCCATTTCTATCCACGCTCTCCTTGCGGAGAGCGACGCCCGCAAGCATCGCACGCGCGGCGCGGTGTATAAGATTTCTATCCACGCTCTCCTTGCGGAGAGCGACTACCTTAGTAACAACTCACGCACTATTTTGCGCCCAATTTCTATCCACGCTCTCCTTGCGGAGAGCGACCCATCCTGGGCAACCCGTGCGCGGGCTGCCCGGCTATTTCTATCCACGCTCTCCTTGCGGAGAGCGACACAACGCCGACATTGCGGCAGAGCTGTATTGTAGCATTTCTATCCACGCTCTCCTTGCGGAGAGCGACCCGCCTGTTTTGCGACTTCCGCACCCTCTTTGGCTATTTCTATCCACGCTCTCCTTGCGGAGAGCGACAGTGGCGTCAAAGTGTTCCGCCGCGGAAATGACCTATTTCTATCCACGCTCTCCTTGCGGAGAGCGACAGATAGCAACAGCATCTGCGCGGCTCATATCCTTATTTCTATCCACGCTCTCCTTGCGGAGAGCGACAGCCGCAAATATTGACGTGAGTTGTTACTAAGGTATATTTCTATCCACGCTCTCCTTGCGGAGAGCGACCACGACTTGGTGCAGCTGCCCATACATCTTAAGGATTTCTATCCACGCTCTCCTTGCGGAGAGCGACATACTGGGCAACCCGTGCGCGGGCTGCCCAGCTATTTCTATCCACGCTCTCCTTGCGGAGAGCGACTGCCCCGCCTGTGGCGGCGGCGGCTTCGTTCTTAATTTCTATCCACGCTCTCCTTGCGGAGAGCGACTGCCCCGCCTGTGGCGGCGGCGGCTTCGTTCTTAATTTCTATCCACGCTCTCCTTGCGGAGAGCGACTGCCCCGCCTGTGGCGGCGGCGGCTTCGTTCTTAATTTCTATCCACGCTCTCCTTGCGGAGAGCGACTGCCCCGCCTGTGGCGGCGGCGGCTTCGTTCTTAATTTCTATCCACGCTCTCCTTGCGGAGAGCGACCTCACGTCAATATTTGCGGCTTAAAAATCGCAAAAATTTCTATCCACGCTCTCCTTGCGGAGAGCGACTCTCTCTTATGCTTTATGATACATCCTCTTTGATATTTCTATCCACGCTCTCCTTGCGGAGAGCGACAATTTTTGAGAAGGCATAAAAGACGGGCAAAGTAGTATTTCTATCCACGCTCTCCTTGCGGAGAGCGACCTGTCCTTCATCGGCCTGCACCTCATCAACAGTAATTTCTATCCACGCTCTCCTTGCGGAGAGCGACTGATACTTCTTCTCTTATGCAATGCCAAGCCAAATTTCTATCCACGCTCTCCTTGCGGAGAGCGACGCTATCAGCTTTAGCGCCGGAAGAGAATCCGACACAATTTCTATCCACGCTCTCCTTGCGGAGAGCGACTTCTTCGTCCGCCATGTTTTCGCGGACAGCAAAAAATTTCTATCCACGCTCTCCTTGCGGAGAGCGACGCCGTCGTCCCATTCTTTCACGGCCAGGGCAGGGATTTCTATCCACGCTCTCCTTGCGGAGAGCGACATGACACATACGCAAAAGTTTTGCGCGTGAATATTTCTATCCACGCTCTCCTTGCGGAGAGCGACACATGATCTCCGTAATATTTCCCATTTCTTTAAGCCATTTCTATCCACGCTCTCCTTGCGGAGAGCGACGGAACGATGGGGGGTGCCGCAGCCGTGGGAGGCTATTTCTATCCACGCTCTCCTTGCGGAGAGCGACGGGCAATTATAGCACGGGGCAGCGCAGCGGCACAAATTTCTATCCACGCTCTCCTTGCGGAGAGCGACGACTGACGCCAAAAGGGAGCCAAAAGGACGAAAATTTCTATCCACGCTCTCCTTGCGGAGAGCGACATGGGCACAGCCGGGCGGGGATCGCCGCAGCCATTATTTCTATCCACGCTCTCCTTGCGGAGAGCGACCCCAATCAAGTGGGTGTGCGTGACGGAAAACCAGATTTCTATCCACGCTCTCCTTGCGGAGAGCGACTACAGCTGCTTGAACCAGTAGCGACGTGATAAGCATTTCTATCCACGCTCTCCTTGCGGAGAGCGACGTAGGTCAGGGTAAGAGCAAAACCTCGCTGGCCAATTTCTATCCACGCTCTCCTTGCGGAGAGCGACTCTTCGTCCGCCATGTTTTCGCGGACAGCAAAAAATTTCTATCCACGCTCTCCTTGCGGAGAGCGACTCGGCAAAAACAGCCTGTACGACATCCTGCGCAACATTTCTATCCACGCTCTCCTTGCGGAGAGCGACGGCCGTGCGCGGATCGACCGCCCAGAACCTTGTGATTTCTATCCACGCTCTCCTTGCGGAGAGCGACGCTGGCCCAGGCCAACGATCTGGACATCAGTGCAATTTCTATCCACGCTCTCCTTGCGGAGAGCGACGTATTTATCATGGGCATTTTTGACACTATTCAAGAGATTTCTATCCACGCTCTCCTTGCGGAGAGCGACGATGTATACACGCTCGCCGGATTCTGTGCCCATGCATTTCTATCCACGCTCTCCTTGCGGAGAGCGACTTGGCCGGGCCTTCTGGCCCGGCCTTTCTTTATAATTTCTATCCACGCTCTCCTTGCGGAGAGCGACTTTAAATTGTTCGCGAAAAGGTTTTGCAATTCTCTGATTTCTATCCACGCTCTCCTTGCGGAGAGCGACGGCCAAAAATACATCAATAGCCGGGCGGATAACATCATTTCTATCCACGCTCTCCTTGCGGAGAGCGACTGTTGGAGCAATCAGCCAGTTACAATGCATACTTGATTTCTATCCACGCTCTCCTTGCGGAGAGCGACAGCTGATAGCGTGACAAAATGGACAGCTCTTTGATTTCTATCCACGCTCTCCTTGCGGAGAGCGACTTGGCCCCCTGTTCGTGACATTATTCAATGGGAGGATTTCTATCCACGCTCTCCTTGCGGAGAGCGACGCTTCGGAAGGTGCCTTTGCTGGGGATTAAATGAATTTCTATCCACGCTCTCCTTGCGGAGAGCGACGGTGGCTCCGTTGCTGGCAACTGGCAGTCCGCGATATTTCTATCCACGCTCTCCTTGCGGAGAGCGACGAGAGCCAACGGCCTTGCGAACGCCCCACCAGAGATTTCTATCCACGCTCTCCTTGCGGAGAGCGACCGGATCCGACAAGGTATAAAAACGGGCAAAGTAATATTTCTATCCACGCTCTCCTTGCGGAGAGCGACAGCATGCTTATCAGCTTGTATTGTGGGTGCTTCGATTTCTATCCACGCTCTCCTTGCGGAGAGCGACATGCCGCCCGGATCAACACCGGGACGCACCGCCAAATTTCTATCCACGCTCTCCTTGCGGAGAGCGACGGATGTGCATGGCTGCTCAACGTGGGTATGAGGGTATTTCTATCCACGCTCTCCTTGCGGAGAGCGACGGCGCACCATATCATCCCGCTGGAGGAGAGCATGATTTCTATCCACGCTCTCCTTGCGGAGAGCGACAGTTTCCAGCAACGGAGCCACCAAGAGTGATCAGATTTCTATCCACGCTCTCCTTGCGGAGAGCGACGCGTTTGGGCCTTCCCGGATGGCTCCGTGTGCTAATTTCTATCCACGCTCTCCTTGCGGAGAGCGACGGATTAAGGGAGGTATACACACGTGGGGAAAAACATTTCTATCCACGCTCTCCTTGCGGAGAGCGACTTCACCTTTTTTCTTCCTCTGGTGTTGATTTTGCTATTTCTATCCACGCTCTCCTTGCGGAGAGCGACCTTAGCCCCAAAACCGAAGACAAAAGCGACCGAATTTCTATCCACGCTCTCCTTGCGGAGAGCGACAACTCAGGTACCCAAGCCGACCCGGAAAAATCAATTTCTATCCACGCTCTCCTTGCGGAGAGCGACTGTAGTTGTACTCCACATAGTCGGCGGAGCCAGAAAATTTCTATCCACGCTCTCCTTGCGGAGAGCGACTTTGACTGATGATGTGTCAACCGGCGGCATGATTATTTCTATCCACGCTCTCCTTGCGGAGAGCGACCTGACCATTGTGACACGCTGTCAGCTTTAGCGCCGATTTCTATCCACGCTCTCCTTGCGGAGAGCGACGCTTTAATCCATTCAAAACATTCATAATTCTGCCATTTCTATCCACGCTCTCCTTGCGGAGAGCGACAGCTTTAATCCATTCAAAACATTCATAATTCTGCCATTTCTATCCACGCTCTCCTTGCGGAGAGCGACTTTATAATAAGTGTAGTAGCATACTCTTATTATATTTCTATCCACGCTCTCCTTGCGGAGAGCGACCAACTACTTTGACTTTTCCCGGTTTTGGTGTGGATTTCTATCCACGCTCTCCTTGCGGAGAGCGACACTTGGGCGCGGGGAAGCCGCGTAACGTACGTCATTTCTATCCACGCTCTCCTTGCGGAGAGCGACGAAAAAAAAGACAAAAAACATTGCATGCAGCGTATTTCTATCCACGCTCTCCTTGCGGAGAGCGACAAGATATCTAATCAATGCAAGATAGACCAAAAGAATTTCTATCCACGCTCTCCTTGCGGAGAGCGACTTCGCCTGTATCGGCTTCCACTAATTGCGCTGCCTATTTCTATCCACGCTCTCCTTGCGGAGAGCGACAGCCAGCAACCAGCCGGAACGACAAGCACAACATATTTCTATCCACGCTCTCCTTGCGGAGAGCGACTCTTTCTTATGCTTTATGATACATCGTCTTTGATATTTCTATCCACGCTCTCCTTGCGGAGAGCGACCTCTTCGACGCAGTGCAAATTGTAGTTATCGTAATATTTCTATCCACGCTCTCCTTGCGGAGAGCGACCGAAGTCATCGCAGTAATAACGGAAGCCCAATCCATTTCTATCCACGCTCTCCTTGCGGAGAGCGACGATACAAGAAGCACCGTTTGCAGTGTAATTTCAATTTCTATCCACGCTCTCCTTGCGGAGAGCGACTGCGCTTGATGTTTTGTCCGTTTCTGTTGCTCTGATTTCTATCCACGCTCTCCTTGCGGAGAGCGACAGCAAAAGTGCACAAAACAGTGGGGCACTTTTGCGCATATGAAACACATTTTATGGAGATTGCATCTTCATGCTGACAGGCAAGGCTGTATTTTACCCTTTCTGCCCCTGTTTTTTCCATATTTTCTGGTGCGAAGGAACCGGGAGTTTTATGATTGCCTTCCCCTCGCACTAAGCAAACAAGATTCCATCCTGATCAAAATCCGGGTGCAGACCCACATGCTCGACTTTGCTTTTGTAATGGTTTCCCAGTTGATAAAAGCGCAGGCTGTCCGATTCCGAATCGATCAGTTCGGTCAATTTTGCTTTGAACATCGTGTATTGCGCGGCATCCAGCAGGCACTCAAATACGGAGTTTTGCACCCGCTGGCCGTAGTCTACACAGACTTTTGCTACTTTGCGCAGCCTGCGACGACCGGCGGCTGTTTCGGTGTTGACATCATAGGTTACAAGCACCAACATAACGGCACCTCACTTCCAGAAAAACGGTGGGTACACTTCCAGGTCGCCGCGCAAAGCACGGGCCAGCAAAAGCGCCTGAACATAGGGCACCAGCCCCCAGGGCAGTTTTTCTTTCAAAAACGGATGGGTGATCTCTTCCTTCTTTTTGTTCTGCCATGCGGTCAGGAAAGCTTTGCGGCCATCATCCGTCAGCAGTACGGCACCATTTTCCTGTTTTTGCAGGTGTTTTGCCGTGATGATCTTTTGATTGATGCAGCTGATGACCAGCCGGTCTGCATAAACTGCCCGCAGTTCTTCCATCAGGTCAAGTGCCAGACTTTTGCGGCCGGGGCGCGGGCGGTGCATAAAGCCAACATAAGGGTCAAGGCCCACAGCGGTCAAGGCGGATGCACACTCCCGCGCCAGCATGCTGTAGGCAAACGAAAGCAGCGCATTCACATTGTCCAGCGGTGGACGGCGGCTGCGGCCCTCAAACACAAAATCCTGCTTTTGCTGCAGAATCAGGTCATTCAGGCAGTCAAAGTAGCGCTGGGCTGCCTCGCCTTCCAGGCCGCGCAGCTGTTCCGGATCATCGCTGGTCTGTATCAGCGGCAGCGCGGCGGCCAGCTGGGTGGAGGTGCGTTTCAGTTTTTCGACCGGGACACGCTGGGGATGATCGCGGGTTGCGCGTTCCAGCACCCAGCGTGCGTTATACACTTTACCAAGGATAAAGCTCCGGGCATAGCGACAGCTCTGGGCCGGGTCATCCGACACGCGGTACTGCGTCTGACGCAGCAGCACATTGCCGCGTTCTTCCCCCACGGTGCGGGCCTGAAATCTGCCATACGGGTCAAAAAAGCAAAGGTCAATGCCCCGCCGGGCACAAGCTCCCATCAAAGCGGGGCTGGCACCCGCGTAAGTAAAGCAGACGATGCCTTCCAGCGTATGCAGGGCATAGCGGTGGGTTTCCTGCTTATTACGGGTAACAACAAGGTTTTCGCCATCCAATGTCAGGTAAGCGTCCTCATTGATGACAAACAGGGTGTTGAGCAGCTTTCTCATGGCGCGCCCTCCTCAATATGCTCCCGCAGATACGCCGCCGGGTCTGCCTGCTGATACAGCGCCGGCAGGCAAAGCTCTTTCAGTGAGCAGGCATTGCAATGCTTGCCGGGTTTGCTTTTTGGGGTATAGCCGCGCGCAAACAGGCGGTTCATCTCATCCGCCATGGTCTGCGCTGTGCTACGCAGTTCCGGTGTCAGGGAAACATGTTCACGCTGCCGGGTTTCTTCATAAAAGATTTCCCCTTCCGGCACCTCGCACACCAGCATTTCTTCCAGCGCCATGGCCTGTGCGCAGAGCTGCAAACGGTCGGCATCGTTTACCTTGCTGCGGCCATGCTTATATTCCACGGGCATGGGCTGCCACAGGCCGCGGCGGCCCTGCAATGACACGCCGTTTGGATCCTTGTGAAACTCTACCACATCGCAGTCGCCGGTCAGTTTTAAGCGGTGGCTGACGACCCTCATACCGCGGGCGATCAACAAATCGCCGCGTTTTTCCGTCAGGGTAACATCATGGCAGCGGGTATGCTGCAGGCGGCCTTCGGCGGTGCGTTGGTTTTCGGACCATTGTTGTTCCAGGTGTATGAGCGCCCACTGACGGCGGCAAAAGCTGAAATGCTGGATACCGGACATCAGCAGGTAATCATCTGGGGAAACCATTACGACAACCTCTCACACGTTACCCCTGCCGGAAGATTTTCATCCACGGTCACCACATAGTCATGGTAGCTGCGCGGGAAAGTGATTTTCTCTGCGTGTGTGACATGAACTGCGTCAAAAAGTTTATAAGATGGCGCATTGCCCAGCTCCGAATCATGCTTGAACACGATCAGTTCCCGAACTGCCATTTTGCCGCGGGCTGCACTGTGGTCATTTTCAAACATATTCAGGATTGCCTGCCACAGCAGCTGCAGGTCATCCTCTGAGAATCCTGTAGTTTTGCGGGCAAGGTTGGCAGAAATGTAACCCTCTGCACGGTATAAGCCATACGGGATCACATACTTGCGGCCCATCTCGGTGCCTTTACGCTCCGCATCCGCTTCCGTTGTAATGGCAATACGAGTGATGGTTACTTCCTGCGGGAGGACAGGATCCACCGAGCGTGCAAAGCTCAACTGAACAGGGCCGCGTACCTGCCCGCAATTCAGTGCGCCTTTTACGAAAGTTGTCATAACAGCGCCAAAGGTACGGATATCATAGAAATTTTGGCACATAAAATCCCGGATTTTACGGTCCAACTCCGGGTCATCTTTCTTGGCGACTTTCAGGGCATCTTTGGCATCAGCATCAATGCCCAAGTATTCGAGTGCTTTTTTATCGCTGCGGTTCAGGGGGACCTGATCTTTAATGTAAATCTGGTATCCTGCTTCATCTTCTTTGGCCACTTCGACATAGTTGCGAATCTTACGCTTTAAGCAGACATCTGTAACAATGCCATATCCCGTTTCCGGGTCAACGCGCGGCATGTTGCCTGCATCCGGATCGCCGTTCGGATTTCCATTTTCAACGTCAAACAGAATTACAAAATCATACCGGTTTTTGATTGCCTGTGCCATTGTTATTCCTCCACTTTCTTTGTATAGCGTTCCTGTGTTTGATGATAATAGCCGAGAATAAAAGAACCCTGTTCCGGCAGAGTCAGCCGTGCTGGGAAGCTTCCTTCTAATTTGCCGCCTGCCAAGGCTGCGATCTGCTTATCGTAATAAATCTTTTGTGGCTTGCTCATTTTTTGCATATGCTTTTGTGCCAGCATCAGAATTGTCGGGAATACAGTAGCTGGGGTGGATGCCGCCGCATTAAAATAGCGGTCTTTGATGGTTGTATTGATATCCGGGTTTACCGCCATCTGGATTGCTTCCAGCACAGCAAAAAGCTGACCCATAACATACGGTTGATAATTTGTTTCCTTGTTATTTTCCACTGTTAATACCTCCTTTGGGCAACGGGGATCTTCATTACGCAGGTAGTATGCTTTTATAATAGCGGCACGGCCGCGTGTTACTTTTTGCTCTGCGCGGATACGCATCATAACGCCATCCAGCAGGGTTGCCGGGTACCTTGTATTATTCAGGATTGCACGCAAGACATCGCCTGCCAGCTGCGGTGCTGCCGATGGGTTGCGGGAATTGGTGTTGACAGTTTCCTGCAGCAGCCAATACACCCCCAGCCGCGGGAATTTATCATAAGAGGGGCGCACAATCTCTAAGCGGTCATAATGCTTCTGCACATTATCAAGCAGCGTTTGAAATGTATCCTGCCAGAAAAAGCGAACCGAGAGGCGCGCCGCATTAGGGGCCAAGCCAAGCACATAAAAGTGCCTTTGTGGGTCAAGTGTCACGTTCTGCCACTCTACACTCTGTCCATGGACCAGCTTGTCCACTGCATTTCGCACATCGCTTTCTCTGACAGGCGCATCCATGGCAAACAATGCATCCATTGCTACCTGCTGGTAGGCGGTCTCACCACCTGCTGCCCAGCAGACAATGGTGGTATCGCCCACGCGCTGAACATGTTCCCTGTCTGCCAGCAGATAGTTTAATGCCTGTGCATAGGCAAAGGCCGCATAACTGCCAACCGGCGCATTGCCCCCCTGTTCATGTCCGTATGAGCAAAAAGCATCCGCATTAAAAGAAACAATCGATGCGCCGGAAGACTGTGCCCCGGTCACGCCTTTAATCGCCGGGTGCAGGCGGGCAAGCGGTGCCTTTTGCCCTGTAACCAGGCATCGGATTTCCGGTGCATCCGTGTTCTTATCACACTGCCGCTGCCAGGCTTCCTGTATTTCCGGATCGTCCTGAACATAGTTTTCCCGAATCAGAAATACCAGATTGCCACCCTTGTAAAGTTCCTTGAGACTTTGTTCCAGCGCTGGATTCTGCTCCGCCGCCTTGGGGTCCCAGTTTATAAAAAAGTTCCGCACTGCCTGTGCCGCCTGACCGGGAACATTTTGTAAAATGGCAAGATGCAGCTCCTTTGCAGCGGCAAAGCACTGCATTGCACGCTCCGGTTTGCCTTTTCCGTCAATGCCGAGCATGTAAGCACTGTTATCACACAAAAAATTGGCTGCCACACCACTAGAACGTTTAACCTGTTCCGGAACTTGCAGCTGACATGGGGCAAGCACTGTTTTTTTACCGCGCTTTTCCTCTTGCTGCAAGGGGTGCAATGCCATCAGTTGGCCGTTTTCATCCAGTTCCAAAGCCCAACTGACTTTTGCGCTTGTCCAACCGGGGCGCGTGATTTTGCCATTGGCCAGCAAATCTTCATAGTATTGTACCAAAGCCTGTAAAATCATCGGTACACCTCGCAGTCTGCCACATTCAACACACCATGTTCCAATTTTGCATGGAAATACATCGGGGTTATGTTCTGCGGGTCAGTGTAGTCAAAGTCATATAGCATGAATCCCAAATCCCGTGTTTCCTCAATGGTCGGGATTGGCCCGCCGGGCCATGCGCGGAATGCGGCAGGAAATTCACGGCACCCAAGATAGGGAGTATGAAAACACTGGCCCCTAGACATGCGCCGGGTAACAATATCCTGGAACTTTCCCGGATTGTCGCTCGGTGCCGCACGGTCAGTCATCTCAAATTCTGCCTCAATCACATAATGAACGTCCTGCAACACCATGGCTGCACGCTGAACGATCTGCTGGGGCGTGGCAAGGTAAAGCTCTTTCCCTGTTCCCTGCATCGCGCTGCGTACATCGGAACAAAGAATTTTGCTTTTTACTTCGTTCCGACGGATGTTGGTAAAGCGGATTGGGTTCATAACATAGATTTTCCGGATTTTCCACCGTAAGCCGGGGTGGTAATAGATTGCTTCTACTATGCCGCGTGCCGCGGAAGGGGTGAGGACTTCATATGAAACCCTTTCGACTTTTAGCTCAGGCCTCGAGAGCAAAGCATAATTCCCCCATACTTCCAGCTGGATCATCTGCATCAACTCCTTTGCATTTCTATTTTCAGTTGTTTTTAATTTACATCTTTGCTATAGTTTCAATATACGCTACTTGGCACCAAATGTCAATCCTTTTATCATGTATACTTTTTGTTTGCTTTTCATCCGGTTTTCTTTTATAATAAGTTGCGTCGGCAGCTTATGCCGTGGATAGAAATAGTTGATTTTACTTTAGTGCACAAAAGCGGCAGGGCAGGCTCCCTGCCGCTTTTGCTTTATGCAAACCAGGCTGCTCCCGTTTCAGCTTCCATAGCAAGGCCCGTGTTGTTATCGTAAAGGCTTCCGTCCGTTAATTCCCATATGCCTTCACTGATTTGGCAAACTGCCTCGGCATTCTCCAGCGTTTTCAGATGATCCGGGTAAACCGGAACACCATATTGCCCCAGTTGACGGAACAAAGTTTTGCTTACCTCTCCTGCACGCAATCGTGCAAGCAAATGTTCCCCTTTCCCTTGGGGAATGTATACGGTCACGGCAGGTGTTTCAATTAAGCGGAACCTCTCTGCCGCTGTTGCAAAGGGGAAAATGCGCCCTTCCATATCCTGCTCGAACCCTTGCAGAATTTGCTGTTCATCCAGTCTTTTATCTCCTTTTAAGGTACGGTAAAACAGAAAGTATGTTTCGATTGCTTCCAGAGATGCCAGATCTGCATATTTTTTCAGGACGCTTTGCGTTGCGGATACATTCTGTTCCAGCATGCGCGGTACATGCTGCCCTTCCAATGTGAAAATCTGTACCAAGCTCTGCTCCGCCGGGCGTCTTCCCTCTCGATTGCAGCGCCCCGCCGCCTGCAAAATGGAATCCAGACCTGCTTCCTCGCGGTACACAGCCGGGAAATCCACATCAACACCCGCTTCGATCAAAGAAGTTGATATCACACGGCAGGGCAGCCCATCTTTTAAGCGTTCCCGGATTTTCTGCAATAACTGTTTGCGATGGGCTGGGTATAGCAATGTTGTCAGGCAGTAGCCGCCCTCTTTGGGCAGGTTGTTGTATAATTCCTGTGCTGTTTTTCTCCGGTTTACAATACACAGCACTTGTTCCTGCGCTGCCAGTTCTGCACCAAGCTGGCTTTGTTCCAACCCTCCGCGCATTTTTAGCGTTGTACGCCGGAATGCCTGATATTGCTCTTTGGGATGTGGGCAAAGTTCCGTCATCTGCAGCCCAGGCGCCAGTTCATCAAACAAGGGCTGCAAAGCTGGTTGTGTGGCCGTGCAAAGCACCGCTGCTGCGCGGTAATGCTGTACCAGCTGCGCGATTGCCGCAACGCAGGGGCGCAAATAAGGAACCGGCAGGTTTTGTGCTTCGTCAAAAATGACCACGCTATTTGCAATGTTATGTAATTTACGGCATTGTGACGCATGGTTGCCGTAAAGTGATTCAAAGAATTGCACGGATGTGGTAACCACCACCGGAGCATCCCAGTTTTCCGCCGCCAATGCTTTGCGGTAGGCTGCCGGCTCATCATCTTCCTTGGCAGAGTAGTCCACCCCTGAATGGTGTTCCAAAACATTTTCTGCTCCTAATATTTCCGAAAACACATCCGCGGTCTGGTCAATAATGGATGTATAAGGGATCACATAAATAACCCGGTCCATATGGTTCTTTACAGCTAGCGAAAGCGCAAATGCCAATGACGCTACCGTTTTTCCCCCGCCTGTAGGAACGGTCAGGGAATAAAGGCCGCGCCGCCCTGTTTGCCCTGCCGTTGTACAGGCACTCAAAATTGAACTGCGGCGCTGATTCAAGGTTCCCTGGGGATGGCTCCATTTTGCGGTATATTGGTTCAACCTTTTCAGCAGTTCATCCATTGTCTGGCCTTGTCCGCGCGCTTTAGGGCTGCTCATAAAGTTTTCCGTATCCAGATAGTCCGCATCGACCAGGCAGGAATACAACATCCGGGTATAAAATGCCTGTGTAAAACGATTTTCCTTCATCATTTCCGGCTGGGGCGGTATGGACGGCAGTTTAATCTCATTCGTCCATTGGGTATAGGGTTCAACGCTCTTTTTCAATCGCCCAAACATTGTCGCATCCTGCGCGGTATCGCTTCGGCCTCCTCCATCCGGCAGGCCGCTATGGTGTCCCGCAATAGCAAAAGCCAGTGGGATTTGACCATATCGGGCAGCCACCTGTGCACCAGCCGTTGAGTGATCCACTTTCTCTCCACCTTGCAGGCGCTTTTGAAACTTTGTACTATATTTACCAATATCATGCAGTAATCCAAGCCAAGTTCCCTGTTGCTGGGCATCAAAGGCTGCTGCAAATTGCCCACATAGGACTGCCGTTCCCTGCAAATGGTCCGCTACCGTTTGGACGCGGGTTCCGTCTTCACTGATATGAGCCAGCATCTTTTTCTCCTGGTGCATAATCAAACTCCCTTCCGTCTTGCTTTTCTCTATTATAGCAGATCACTCATCCCATAATTCGGACTTTCACTCCAGTTCTGCAATCTTTGTCATACTATCCAAATTTATCCATGTAGAATTGTTAGCTATTCCCATTAGCCGATATTTTTGATAAAATAAGATATTATAGGGTTTATGAATTCACTTTCTTATATTACTTCTTCATCTTACCGAAAAATCATTTACGCAAGGAGTGAAAAGCCATGAAAAGGAAGTTATTCTCATTTTTCGCCAGTGTTATCACCGCAATAATACTTACCGCTTGTGCTGCAGCGCCAGAAAATAAACCTGCTTCCTCCGCTGCTCTTTCCCCGACCAGTGAAGCTGTTGCCACAGCTATACCATCCACTAGCAATGCCAACTGGAAGTTACCGCCGCAATATGATTTTGACGAGATGATTCCTCTCTTCTCCCGCGAAACCCACACTGCCGGTTACGCCGCTGCCCGAAATCTGTACGCTGTGCGCAAGGGCGAACGCTGGAGCCTGTTTAATGCTGCCAACTGTAATGCTTTTCTGGAAGATTTGTCAGAAAGCATCCCGTACCTGTATGGTGAGCACGAGCTCTCCATTGGGGTAGATGATACATACGATTACCAGAAGCTGAATGCCCTGGAAGAACAGATTAACCAGGAGCTGGTTGCCCAACAAATGCCTTTTACAACCATGCTGGGCGGGCACGGCGGGTATGGCATCCAGTGGATTTTAGGTGACAGCCAGATTTACCGTTCTGCTATTGGTGTCTATACATTTAGTGGCACGCCCATCGAACAGGTGTATGCTCCTGATTTGGTTGGCATCCAGCAAGGCATTTGGGATGATGAATATGCCGGTTATCTTGTTGACAATTCTGCACCTTTTGCCGTTGCGGATAAAAGCGGTACAATTTTAACCGATTTCGACTACCAGGATGCCTGCATGGCCGGTGAATCTTTAATCGCGGTAAAGGATGCAGCCGGTAACTGGGGATATTGCGACCAAAGCGGTGCTTTAGTAATCCCCTGCATTTATCAGCCGCAGATGAGTTTGTCCATCATGAACGAAACTGTTGAATATCCTTACGCAGACTTATCTGGCATGGTAGTTGTGAAAAATCAATCCGGACAAAAGCTAGTTCTGGATGTTTACGGCAATGAGATAATTTCCGCTGGGCAATATGAAGATTTAGCCCCCGCGCGCGATGGCTGCGTATGGGCAAAACAGAATGGCCTTTGGGGCTTGCTGCAAGTACAGGATTATACCGAAAACAATGCCAACGTTATTCTGCCGGATGGATGCGTTGCACCAGATGTAACGCTTAGCCGAATTGATAGCCTTTGTACCTACACCACTGCTGATCATGGGCTGGTTATGCGTAAAGGTCCCGGTACAAATTATGAAAAAATGGATAATATCCCCTACGGTATCATCGTATGGGAATGCGGCTATAGCAGCAATGTGCCTGACTGGGTTGTTGTATATTACAGTGGGATTTATGGTTGGGTCAGTGATGAATACTTGGCTACCACTATTTATTCCACCAGTAAATAATAAATAAAAAAGCAGGTGTTCATGTAGAAACGATATCGTCCTCCACGTGAATACCTGCTTTTTATAGCTTCTTCTATTATATCTGTTCTGTGCCGCTATTTGTCTCTGTATGAAATAAATAGCCGCTATATGCATTTGAATGAAGTGTTCTGTTTGTTTGCTTTTTTACCTAAAAGAATCGCGTAGGAGGCTCTCTTAACTAAAGAGCCGACCTCTCACACCACCGTGCGTACCGACCGGTACACGGCGGTTCAACCGCATAAGTGCAAGGACTCGTAGTAGCGCCTGAGGATACTAAAATATCCTGCTTCTGCGAGTCTTTCGTTTGCAATGGAACCTTTTAATACAGGACTACCGGCGATACGCCAATAACCCAGTCTGGAATTGCCCCACTGGTACTATTCCAAAATTCTTCGTTTGAGTTTCATTACTCATCGATATAATCTTTATCGAACCACTCGCCTAGCGAGTGGTTTTAGACATACAAAAAAGCACCTTAGCTTACGCTATGGTGCTCTTCCTGGTGACCCGTGCGGGAATCGAACCCACGTTAACGGCGTGAGAGGCCGCTGTCTTAACCGCTTGACCAACGGGCCATAAAAAAGAGAAGCCGGCATCTACCTATTTTCACAGGCCGTTTCCAGCCAACTATCTTCGGCACAAGTGAGCTTAACTTCTG
>NZ_PSQF01000045.1:0-24037 GCF_003324125.1 Subdoligranulum sp. APC924/74
TTTTGGCAACGCAGATGCCGTGCCGCAGCCGTCGGAGCGGTGCTTAAGCCGTAAGGCGGGAATTGTGCGGTGTTGCCTTATATACTCCGCATATGTCTGGTTCGTTCAATGATTGGGCAAAGCCGCAACACTTTCGTCCTCAATCAATTCAAAAGGAACCACTTCATGCACCGCGCTGCTTCCGTTTTCAATACAGTTGAGCAGAATTTCCGCACCGCGCTGGGCCAGTCGTTCCGAGTTCTGGCGGATGGTGGTCAGCCGCGGGTTGCTGTAGCGCCCCAGCGCAATACCGTCATAGCCCGAAACCGAGATATCCTGCGGCACACGCAGGCCATGGTCATTCAAGGCACGGATCGCGCCCAGGGCCATCAGGTCCGACATGGCAAACACTGCCGTAATATCCGGGCAGTGCTTGAGCAGGTATTCCATGGCGGTATATCCGCTTTGCAGCGAAAACCGGGCATAGGCATACTGCTTTTCCATCTCGAACGGCAGGCCAAGGCGGAACATAGCGCTCTGGCTGCCGGTCAGACGGGACAGACTGGGGCGGGACTGGTCTGGCTTGCCGCCGATCAGCCCGATCTTGCGGTGGCCCTGCGCATACAGGTACTCAATCATCAGGGACGATGCCGAAACATCGTCCACGCTGACGCTGGACAGGTTGGGGATATTCAGGGTTGCGGCGCTGTTGGTCAGCAGCAGGCATGGAACACGCAGTTCCGCCAGCTGCGGTGTGAAGTATTCCAGGTTAGAACCAAGGAAAACAATACCATAAGGTTTGCGCTCGGCGCAGATCAGTTCGGCCTGCGCAACTTCGTTGGCTTCTTCATCAATATAATAGACCGTGGAAACATATCCGCGTTCCTCCAGGATAGCCTGCATTTTTTCCAGAATGTCCACAAACAACATGTTCTGGGTGCCCTTTACGATCAGGGCAAGGCCATCGCTGCTTTGCTGTTTCAGGTGTTTGGCGTTGGAGTTTGGCTGATAATTATACCGCTTGATGACCTCAAGAATCTTGGCGCGGGCGGCCGGGCTGACGCTGGGGTTATTGTTGAGCACCCGCGAAACCGTGCCGATGGCATACCCTGATTCTTTTGCAATATCTTTGATGGTCATACACAGAAAACTCCTTCCGGCAGCAGGGTGCCGCAGCCATTAGCCCTTTACAGCACCGGCCACCACACCATCAATGATATACTTCTGGCAGATCAGATACAGAATAATGACCGGCAGAATGGTGATCATGATGCAGGCCATCATGGGCGCCATTTCCACCTTGCCGTAACTGCCGCGGAAATACTGGATTGCCATGGGGATGGTGCGGTAGGTTTTGATATCCAGCACCAGGGTGGGCAGCAGATAGTCGTTCCAGACCCACATGGTTTCCAGGATTGCGGTAGAGATCATCGTCGGCTTTAAGATCGGGCAGACCACGCGGAAGAAAATCTGCAGCGGGTTGCAGCCATCGATCATAGCGGCTTCCTCAATTTCAACCGGCATGCTCTTCATAAAGCCGGTGAACATGAACACCGCGAGACCGGCACCGAAGCCGAGGTAGATGATGCAGATGTTGTAAGGGTTGTTCAATTTTAAGCTATCCGCTGTTTTGGCCAGGGTAAACATGACCATCTGGAACGGCACCACCATGCTGAACATGCACAAGCCGTACATCAGTTTGGAAAGTTTGCCGTTGACACGGGTGATGAACCATGCGCACATGGAGCAGCACAGCAGAATCAGCACAACGGAACTGACAGTAATGACTAGGCTATACCAGAAGGAAGACAAAAAGTCCATTTCCTGGATGCCGTAAATATAGTTTTTGAGGCCGACAAAGGTTTCGGCCGTGGGCAGCTCAAACGCGCGGGAGGTGGTAATGGCGCGCTCGGTTTTGAGGGAGTTAAAGAAGATCATGACGATGGGGTAGATCCATGCAACGCACAGCACTCCAAGCACCACGCTGAGAATGGCATTGATGCGGCGGTCCGCTTTGCCAACGGTAGGCTTTTCTTCCACCGGTTTTTTGATGGTTTTTTCCATTACTGCTGCACCTCCTTGGACTGGGTCAGCTTTTGCTGGAGTACGGCCAGCACCACAACAAACAGGCAGAACACAACAGCCTTTGCCTGGCCGATGCCCTTCCACTGGGGTCCGGAGCGGGCATAGAAGGTATCATAAATGTTGTAAGCCAGCATCATGGTCTGCTTGGCCGGTTCGCCGCCGGTCAGGGACAGGTTCTGGTCAAACAGCTTGAAGGAGTTGGTCAAAGTCAGGAAGGTGCAGATGGTAATGCTGGGCATAACCATGGGGATCGTGATCTTAAACAGGATCTGCTTGGCGTTTGCGCCATCGATCTTGGCGGCTTCGATCAGATCCAGCGGCACGTTCTGCAGGCCAGCAATGTAGATGATCATCATGTAACCGATCTGCTGCCAGCACATCAGAATGACAAGGCCCAAGAAGCCGTACGTGGCGTTCAGGGAAAGCAGCGGTTTTTCGAGTGCGCTGAGTACGCCGTTGAGCAGAATCTGCCAGATATAGCCGAGGATAATGCCGCCGATCAGGTTGGGCATAAAGAAGGTGGTACGGAAGATGTTGGTGCCGCGGATGCCGCGGGTAAGCAGCAGCGCAATGCCGAACGCCAGCACATTGATGAGCACCGTGGACACCACAGTAAACACCGCAGTGAACCAGAACGCATGGGTGAAGGTATCATCCAGCCAGATCTTGGCATAGTTGCCGAGACCAACAAAGGTAACATTTTGAACAGTTGTGAATTTGCAGAACGAAAGCGCCACGCCCCAGATAAACGGCCAGATAAAGCCGATGATAAAGGCCAGCAGGGTGGGCAGCACGAACACAGGCCAATAGCGCTGGATCGCTTTTTCCATAACAGTACCCCCTTGAGCACGTACTTGAGCACATAAAAGAGCGGGGCGGGCGAATCATCGCCCGCCCCGCTTTTAACATTCAGGTCTCGCTATTTTGGTTCATATCAGCCTGCATTCAGGGCAGCTTCGGTCTTCCAGCCATCCACAAAGGCGGTCACAACAGCGTTCCAATCGCCAGTGCCGGCTGCGTAAGCAGTCAGAGCAGAGCCAACGCCGTTCTTCCAGTTTTCGGAAGGCATGGTGGAGAAGCACCAGGCAACAGGAGTCTTGCCCTCAGCGGTCAGAGCATTATCAACCTTAACGAAGAGGTTGGGGGATTCCTGAGCATTCTTGAAGGGGATAACAAAGCCCATATCGTTTGCCATGGCCTTGGTGCCCTCATCAGAGCTGACGCACCAGTAGATGAAGTCGAGAGTTGCATCGATATCTGCCTGGTCGGCTTCCTTGTTTACGCACCAGTAGTTCTCGGTGCCGGTGCACAGGCCCTGGTTGGCCTCATCGCCCACGCCAATGTAGACGGGGATCATGGTCAGGTCGTCATCGGTGAAGGGCTTGCCATCGCCGACGAGGTTGGTATATTCCCAAGAACCGTTCTGGAAGAAGACAGCCTCATTGTCCAGGAACTCGTTGCGGCTGTCATCGCCAGTCTTGCCAGCCAGCTCAGTGGGAGCACAGGTGGAGTTGTTGATGTACAAGTCAAACATGTTCTTGTAGTTATCCAGGTAGGTGCCCTTGATGGCATCCGTGGAGCCGATGCCGTCAGCCTGGTACTCAAAGTAGATGGGCAGGTTGGCCAGGTGGGTCTTGAAGCGCCAGTCAGAGGAAGCATCCATACCGGCGGAGGTGAATGCTGCAAAGCCAAGTTCGTCCTTGCGGGCGGTGATGTCCTCGGCAACCTTCTTCAGGTCTGCGAAGCTCTTGATATCATCGGTGGTGTAACCGGCCTTTTCCAGCAGGGTCTTGTTGGTGATCAGGCCGTAGCTCTCGATAACGTAGCCGATGGCCACGGTGGCGTCGCCATCTTTCAGGGCGTAAGAATCGCTGGTCAGGTCGCCCAGGATCTTGGAGCCGGTCAGGTCATAGCAGTAATCCTTCCAGTTGGCCAGGCCGACAGGGCCGTTGACCTGGAACAGGGTGGGCGCATCGCTCTTGGCCATTTCGCTCATCAGAGTGGTTTCGTACTGGCCGGAAGCAGCGGTCACAACGGTAACGGGAACGCCGGTCTCTTCGGTGTAGGTCTTTGCCAGAGCCTGCCAGGCTTCATCCTGCTCGGGCTTGAAGTTCAGGTAGTAGACCTTGCCGGCGGCAGTGGTATCTGCCGGGGCGGCTGCTTCGGAGCTGGCAGCTTCGGAAGAAGCTGCGGTGCTTTCTGCAGCAGAGGAAGCAGTGGAAGATGCGGTGGAGCCGCAGCCTGCCAGCAGGCCGGCAGCCATCATGGATGCCACGGCGAGAGAGATTGTTTGCTTGGATTTCATGGTATTATCCTCCTTTTTAAGTGGAACCAGTTGCACCGTTGCGGGTCGGTGTGGTTCACGGGTTGGTAACGTTTCCAACCTTTCTGTGGCTTTATACTACACCCGTGTTTTGCAAAAATCAATCGTTTTTTGGATTTTGAGTGCAAGATTGTAGCCTTGCACGAATCGCAACCGTTTTCCTTGTCGAATATAACAAGAAAGTAGTATTCATTTTGATGAAACGTTTCAATTTCACGGCAAAATGCGACTTTATAAACCAAAAGCAGCCCCGCGGCGGCGGGAGCTGCTTTTGATTGTCATATTTTTGCGCAACTTGTTTCACACCTGCTGGTAAGCGAACCAGTAGAAAGCGGCGTGGTTGGTGCCGGCGGTGCCGTTGGCGGAGGCATACATGCCAACGGTGCCGCCGGTAAAGCCGCCGGTTATCTCGGTGCTCAAAAAGCTCAGGGCAATACCGCATAATTCTAAGTGCCGATACGGCGAGTGAGGTGCGGCAGCTGCTAAGCCAAAAGCGCAGATAATACTGGATGCTGCAAAGGTGAGCGCCGCCAGTGGCGGAAACAGCGAACCGAAGCAGGGGCAGCGGTCGCAGAGTGCGAGGGGCTTTTGCCCCCGAAGCACGATGCGGGTACCGCAACCCGACATTATCGAGCATTTTGGCAACGCAGATGCCGTGCCGCAGCCGCCGGAGCGGTGCTTAAGCCGCTAGGCGGGAATTGTGCGGTGTTGCCCTTGCATTCTTTGCGGGTAACACATGGATTTTTCGGTACATTTTCGGCCCGGCCCTTACACTTTTTTCGTTTCCGCCTGCACCAGGGCGCGGTACAGGGTAAAATCCGGCACGGGGGCCGCCGGGGCACCAGGCAGTGGAGCCTGCCAGGCGGCATAATCCGGCCCGTCCCCGGCCGCGCGGGGAATCGCCATCAGACCGGTCAGAACGCGGGCGGTCAGTGCGCCGTCCAGCATGGTATCGCTGCAAAAGCCGGCCCAGAACCCAGTTTTGGGCTGCAGCAGAGCCGCCATGGCACCAAAATCATCCGCCGCACGGCCCAGGGTGCAAAAGCAGTTCTGCCAGTCCTTATCCAAAAACTGCTCCCGTGCGGTGCAAAAGCGCACCGCCCCGCGCAGGGCGTACAGGTACAGCCGCACGCTGAACACCACCTGCTCCTGCCAGAGCGGCGTGGTGGCCCGCCCGGCGTAAGAACAGCCAGGCAGCAGCGTTTCATAATTTTCCAACGCGGAAGTGCAGAGCTGCTGATAGGCAGCCAGCTGTTCCGCATAGCTTTCTGCGGGCAGCAGAGCGGCAAGTTCCTGAATCGGACCCTGCGTTTTGCCGCACAGCCAGGCCGAAGCAAACAGCCGGGTGCTGCGGGTCAGGAACGCTTCGCCCACCGGCTGCGGCGGGCTGCCCGCCTGCACGGCGCTTTCGGCACGGGCGCGCAGGCAGACCGAAAGATCCTCCAGTGCGCTGTCCGTCAGTGCCCAGCCATCCGGCGCACGGTAGGTACAGCGCAGGTAAGCCGTGCGCTGCGCGGCGCAGTCGGTATCCGGGGTACACCACAAAGCACCGGTCAGGTTCAACTCCATCAGGGAGGGGCGCAGGTCCCCGGTGCCAACCATCCAGAAGCTGCGCACCCCGCCGCGCCAGGCTCCCTGCAGCATTCCGTTAACGGCGGTATCGCCGCCGGGGTAGGCGGTCATGGGGTTGCCGGTCAGCTTATCGCGGCGGCAAAGGCTGAACCACAGCCCGTGCTGCGCGCCGGGACCAGGGCCGCCCGCACTGCTGGCACTGGGGGCCGGGGTTAAAACGGGGATAACGCTATCCGGGATTTTGAGTTTTCCCTCCTGGTAGAGCGCAACGGTTTCGCCCTGCAGCAGAATATAGGCAACGGCACCGGGCACCGTGGCGTTCAGCAGCTGCCATTGCTCTTGCAACGCCGCAGTGCTGGCTGTGCCATCGGGATCACCCCCCATCCCGTCAATGCCCAGCGCCCAGATGCGCGGGCTGGTTTTGAGAGTGCGGATAGAATCCTGCCAGATTTTATGGCGTTCTTCCGGGTTTTCCGCCGCAGCCTGCTGCGGGGCAGCCCCCAGCGGGGTCTGCGGGTTCTGCACAGGGCGCAGGCCCATGGCGGCGGCAAGGTCCGCCTGTTTGTCGGTGCGCACCATATTGCCGCGGTAGCGCAGCAGGGATTCAAAAATCATCTCCCAGCCGTTTTCGGTGGCATCCGCCCAGGCGGACAGCCATGGTGCATCCGAAAGATCCCACCCGCGCAGGCCGACAGCGGCGGCTGGCCCGGTAATGCGGCCCTCCGGCACAGTGGCAAAGGGTTTGGGCTCAAACTGCTGCTGGTTCCAGAACCAGAATGGTGTTACCCCCAGGTAATGACGGCTGATATCCAGCAGGCCGTACACCGCGCCCAAATCATCTGCCGCGCAGAGGGTGAGCTGGTTTTCCGTCACATCCAGCGTATAACTTTCCGGCGGCAGGGCGGGGGCAAGGCAGATCATCAGGCGGTTATCCGGCACAAAACCGGTGGTGGAAAGAGTCATTTCCATATCACGCCAAAAGCGCGCCACGGCATGCTGCACGGGCGCACTGGCCCACTGCGCCGTGACCCGTGTGGCACGGCTGAGCATAAAATCCATTGTTTTCCTGCCTTTCAATACACTCTACCATCATCCCCGCCGTATCGGCGCTTGGATGGATGCAGTATTCCCTTACTGGTCCAAAAATTCGCGGATCTCGGCTTCCACGGCACGCACCTCGCGCTCAAATGCGCGGGCGGATACCCGTAGCGCACCGTTGCCCAGAATAATGATCTGTTCCGCACCATCGGAGCTGACCACCCGCACGCGGTGGTTTTTGGCGAGCTCATGGGTGGCGCGCTCGATGAACATATCGGCGGTTTCGGCTTCGCGGGTATAAATCACATGCAGGTTGTGCCAGGTTTCTTGTTCCCGCCCGGCGCCCTTGACGCGGTAGGCGTCAAACACCAGGATGGGCACACACTTGCGGTAGCCCGCATAGTTGCACAGAATGTCCATCAACCGGCGGCGGGCGGCATCCAGGTTTTCCGCCGCGATCTTCTTTAATTCATCCCACGCAAAAATCACGTTGTAGCCGTCTACCAGCAGGTACTCCGGCCCGCTGGGCGGCGGTGCAGCGGGGGTACGGTTCTGGCTTGGCCCCACACTGCGGAAGGCTTTGCGCGCGGCAAGCTGGTCATGCTGACCTGCGGCTTCCCCCCGGCGCTTGATCGGCCCATAGGTGCGCTCAAAAATCGCCAGCAGCTCTTTGTCCTGCTCCAGTGTGCCGCAGTAAGCGGCAGCACGGCGGCGGGCATCGGATGCTTCATCGGAGGCATCCGCTTCTTCCTGTTTCGCCTGCTGGGCACCGGGCGCGTTGCGCCCCAGGCCGCTGGCCACATGGGCGTGGGCGGGAACTTCGTCCCATTTGACAAGGTAGCCCGCGCCGTGGCCGCAAAATACGGAATCCGCCGGGTTTTCAGTATCGGCATCCGGCTGGTAGCCAATGGCTTCCAGCACGGCTTCGGTGTTGTGGCAGGGCGCATAGCCGCGGGGCATACAGCTCAGGCGGCCCGCACCGCGGGTGTAGGCGGTCACTTCCCGCGCACAGCCCCGCATTTCGGCAACCGGGGCTTTGCCGGTAATGACGGCCAGGCCATCCTCGTTTTCCGGCGTGCTGAATTCCGCGCAGCGGCGCTGCAGATCGGCCATGGCGCGGCCAACACAGTCCTGCGGGACTTCCAGCCGGAAGTCATACCAGGGTTCCAGCAGGACCGCCTGCCCCCGGGCCGCCGCGGTGCGCAGCCCCTGCCGCACGGCGCGGTAGGTTGCCTGGCGAAAGTCCCCGCCCTCGGTGTGCTTGATGTGGGCACGGCCTGCCGTCAGGGTGATTTTCACATCGGTCAGCGGCGCACCGGCCAGCACGCCGGGGTGGCTGCGCTCCGCCAGGTGGGTCAAAATCAACCGCTGCCAGTTCAGGTCCAGCGCATCGGTGCGGCAAATGCTGGCAAACTGCAGGCCGCTGCCCGGCTCGCCGGGTTCCAGCAGCAGATGAACCTCCGCATAATGGCGCAGCGGTTCATAATGGCCCACGCCCTCCACCGGGGCAGAGATGGTCTCTTTGTATAGAATGCCGCCCTCGCCGAAGGCCACTTCCAATCCAAAGCGGCTTTGCAGCACGCTCTGCAAAATTTCCAGTTGAATTTCACCCATCAGCTGCAGGTGGATCTCGCCCAGAGCGGCGTTCCACACCACATGCAGCTGTGGATCCTCGTCCTCCAGGGTGCGCAGGGCCAGAAGGGCATAGTGGGGGTCAGCTCCTTCCGGCAGCTCCACCCGGTAGTTCAGCACCGGTTCCAGCATCGGCTGGCGGGCATCCGGCTGTACGCCAAGGCCCTGTCCGGGATAGGTTTTTGTGGGGCCCAGCACCGCACAGACGGTGCCCGCCGGGGCTTCGCTGACCAGGCGGTATTTGCTGCCGGAGTAGACCCGCAGCTGGTCGGCCTTTTCTTCAAACTCCACACGGGCATCTGGGCGGGATACCAGGTTGGATTTGACTTTCAGCACGCCGTCCGTCACTTTCAGGTAGGTCATGCGCGCGCCGGATTCGTCTGCCCCGATCTTGAAGATGCGCGCGCCAAAGCTGCCGGCGTCCGGCGGCATGCGGGTATCCCGCTGCAGACCATTGAGCAGGTCGTCAATGCCATCCAGCCGCAGAGCTGCGCCAAAATAGCAGGGGAACACCTGCCGCCGCGTGATTGCCGTGATGAGATCCACCTGCGGCACCGTTCCTGTTGCCAACACGGCTTCCATCAGCGGTTCACTGCACACGCCAAGGGCTTCGGCGCGTTCTTCCGCCGGAACGGTGGGGGTAAAGTCCACACAGCCATCCCCAAAGCGGCCCCGCAGCTCCCGCAGGCGCAGGGCTTTGTCCGCACCGGGCAGATCCATTTTGTTGACATAGATAAAGGTTGGCACATAGTAGCGCTCCAACAGCCGCCACAATGTCATCGTGTGGCTTTGGATGCCGTCCGTGCCGGAAATGACCAGCACCGCATAATCCAGCACCTGCAGCGTGCGCTCGGCCTCCGCCGAAAAGTCCACGTGGCCGGGGGTATCCAGCAGGGTGATCTGGGTCTCTTCCAGCGGGGTGCCCGTCACCGTTCCGGCCGGCAGGGTAAGCACGGCCTGTTTGGCAAAAATGGTAATGCCGCGGGCTTTTTCCAGCGCATCGGTGTCCAAAAATGCATCCCGATGGTCTACGCGCCCCAGCTTGCGGATGCTGCCCGCACGGTAGAGCAGTGCTTCCGAAAGAGTGGTTTTTCCGCTGTCCACGTGTGCCAGAACCCCAACGACCAGACGTTTCATAACTTTCCTAACCTCATTCACAGCGTTCCCGGCTGCTGCGCCAGGGGCACCGTTTATTTTTTGCACCGCCGCCCGCCGGGCAAGGGATATCTGCCGGATTTTGGCGATCCTTTTCTATTATAATAGTACCCGTTTTAACTAGGGGATTCAACCACTAATTTGCGCGGGCTTTTGTTTTTGGGGCAGGATGCAAAAAATATTTTATAAAGGGTATTGACATTGCGGGATGTGGATGCTATACTATTTAGGTACTCAAGAGAGAGCAACTAAATATCGCGGGGTAGAGCAGATGGTAGCTCGTCGGGCTCATAACCCGGAGGTCGCAGGTTCAAGTCCTGTCCCCGCAACCATATGAAGAACGGTAGAACGTCAGGTTTTACCGTTCTTTTTCTTTTTTCGTGGTAACAAGTCAATTTTTTATTCAGTTTTTATTCAGCCGGTATTTCCGTGGCGGCAAAGCCAATGATGGAATTCATTGCGTTTGCTGCCTGTACCCTCCCATCATTGATAAGATGGGCATAGTAACGGTCAAGGGTTGCAGGGTCATCACCAACAAAGTCCGCCACGGAAATTTTATCAACCCCGTTATGCAACAGCAAAGAAACAACCGTATGCCGGAATTCACATCATGCAGAAGTAAACGAAAACCATAAAACCGGAGGCCGCCGCAAAGCCCCCGGTTTTATGCGTAAACAGCAGCGATTTTCGTTGCATTGCCTGCCCGGCTGCGGTACAATAGCAGTGCTGCGGCAAGGAAGTACAACGATGAAAACAACAGCTATGACGGCGGAAGAGCGCGTGCGCTATATGACACAAGCACCGGTGCGCCGCCTGATTTTGGAAATGTCTGCGCCCACGGTTATCCTGTGTACAATGCTGCTGCAAACCATCGGTATGGCGTGGCAAGCGTCGGTGGTGGCCGCCGCGCGGCAGGGATTGTTTTTGATCCCGGTCGTCTTTATCCTGCCAAATCTTTTAGGGCTTGCAGGCGTGGAGTACGCCCAGCCCGCCGCGGATCTGCTGGCCTTTGCGCTGGCGCTGCCTATGGGGCTGTCCGTGCTGAAGACGTTTCGCAGTGATGCGCCGACACCGGCGCACACTTTACGCGAAGAATAGAAACATGGAGGAAAAGTATGTTAGTACCTGTTTTACTTTTTATCGTCGGTCTGCTGTTCCTGATTAAGGGCGGCGACTGGTTCGTCGACGGCGCATCTGCGCTGGCGCGGCGCTTCCACCTGCCGGAGCTGCTGATTGGCGCGACGGTCGTTTCCATCGGCACAACGCTGCCGGAGGTCATGGTTTCCACAATGTCGGCGGTTTCCGGCCACGGCGAGATTGCCTACGGCAATGCCATCGGCTCGGTTATCTGCAACTCGGCGCTGATCGCAGCCATCACGATTGCCGTGCGCCCTGGCAAGGTTGACCCCAAGACGCTGAAAACGCCGGTTATCTTCTTCTTTATCGCCGCCGCCATCTACTGCGTGGCTGCCTACGGCTTCGGTGAATTTACCCGCCCGATGGGCTTTATCATGCTGGCAATGTTCGTGGCCTACATGGTCGCCAACGTCCGGCAGATGAAGAACGCCCCCGCTGAGGAACACGCCGAAGAGGAAGAGCTGATCCCCTTGTCCAAGACGCTGATCCTGCTGGTCGCCGGTGCGGCGGTCATCGCCGTTGGCGCAAATCTGCTCGTTGATAATGGTACGCTGATCGCCCAAGCGCTGGGCGTGCCCGAAAGCGTCATCGCCCTGACCTTTGTCGCGCTGGGTACTTCTTTGCCGGAGCTGGTCACGGCCATTACTTCGCTGATTAAAGGTCACAGTGATTTGTCCGTTGGCAACGTCGTCGGTGCAAACGTCTTCAACCTCGTGCTGGTCAGCGGTGTTTCCGTTACGCTGGCTCCGTTCACCATCCCGCAGAGCTCGACGCTGTTCGGAGTAAACTCCAGCCTGGTGTTAGACCTGCCGGTCATGCTGGCCGTCATGCTGATCATGACAGTACCTGCCCTCGTCAAAGGTAAGATGAACCGCGCACAGGGTATTATTTTGCTGGCCATTTACGCAGCTTTCTGTGCAATCCAGTTTACGATGTAAACGCTAATTACAATAATCACTGGGGCGCTGCCGGGAAACGGCAGTGCCTTTTTTTGTGGGAGAGCCGTCTTGCGCGGTGCTGCCAGGTAGTTTGCCGGGCACGCTGCTGGGTAAAGTCCTGCCCAAAACGCAGAAAGAACAGCTGCCCACGATGTTCTGGCTATGTTCCATCGGCGTCAACTCAGTCATCAATGCTCATGTGCGGTAAAGTAACAAACAAGAACTTGATAGCCAGCAGCTTACTATTCCGAATATGACAAAGGGAAAGAAGAACATAAAATAGTTTTTCTTTCCCTCATATTTTAGGCAAAAAGACCTTTTGCCCGTTCTCTTGCTTTTCGTAGATTGTCGGGAACATCATCTTCCTGCATTGTTTCATGTACTTTACATGAGCCTGCTTTTTCCGCAGTTTCATAATACCATTTTTTGTAGTCCAGCATGGAAAGAGTTTCTTTGAGCTGTTGAATTTGAAATAGAACAACCTGTCGCTGCTTTTCAATCAATTCTTTTCGTTTACTAATTGTTGTATCTCCCTCTATGCACCAGTCTATAAAGACTTTAATTTCTTTGATAGGCATACCTGTCTTTTTTAGACATTCAATAATGGAAAGCCATTCAAAATCAGTGTCTTTAAACATTCGTATGCCGCCATCGGAACGTTCTATAAACGGAAGCAACCCCTCTTTATCGTAATAACGCAATGTGGAAGGGGCTACACCTAATCGTTTTGCCATTTCACTAACGGTATATAACATAAATTGAACCTCTCATTTTCTGAAATGTTATGTGTATTTGGTATTGACTTAAACCTGACTTTAAGTTGTATCATTTAAACGAGCTTACAGGAGGATTATACTTGTTTGTACTAAATGCGTCAATAGGAGGAAAACATGAAACAGAAGAATACTTTATCAGAAACATACACACTTATGAATGGAATTAACATTCCCAAGATAGGATTAGGTACATGGTTCATTCCAGATGATGAAGCGGCAGCAGCAGTTTGTAAAGCGGTAGAAATAGGCTATCGTCATATTGATACTGCACAGGCTTACGAGAATGAGCGTGGTATCGGTAAAGGTGTCCGGGATTGTGGAATAAGCCGCCAAGAGCTTTTTATTACAACGAAATTAGCCGCAGAATTAAAAACTTATGAGGAAGCTGCTCAGGCGATTACAGGCTCCCTTGAAAAAATGGGACTTGATTATATTGATTTAATGCTCATTCACAGTCCGCAGCCATGGACGGATTTTCGTGGCGGAGATTATGCAGCGGGAAACCGAGAAGCATGGAGAGCATTAGAGGACGCCTATAAAGCCGGAAAAATTCGTGCAATCGGTATATCTAATTTTCAAGAACATGATATTGAAAATATCCTTTCTTCCTGCACGATAAAGCCTATGGTAAATCAGCTGTTGGCACATATCGGGAATACTCCGGCAAATCTGATTGAATACTGCCGGGAAAACGGTATTTTAGTAGAAGCCTATTCGCCCGTAGCACATGGGGAAATTTTAAAGAGTGAGGAAGTTCGGGCAATCGCCGAAAAATATCAAGTAACTGTACCGCAGCTTTGTATTCGATATGATTTACAGCTTGGAACTCTCCCACTCCCTAAAACAGCAAACCCTGCACACATGCTTGAAAATGCAAAAGTCGATTTTGAAATTTCAGAGCAGGATATGGAGATTTTGAAATCTATAAAACCACTGAAAGATTATGGCGAGTACAGTTCATTTCCTGTGTTCAGCGGAAAATAAAATATTCGAGGAGAGAAAAAATGAATAGACCTTATATTTTTTGTCATATGATGACTTCCCTTGACGGGAAAATTATGGGTTCTTATATGAACACCAAAGAGGGAGAAAACGCTGGAAATGTATTTTATAACATATCCTTTGGAGAAAATCCTTATTACAAACATCAAGGCTGGCTTTCCGGCAGAGTAACGACTGATGACAATTTTACTTTTTATGAAAAACCTGCATTAGACGAAAATGCCCCTGTCGTGCCGGAGGGGGATTTTGTTGCAAACGGAAACGCAGGTATGTACTATGTTTCTGTTGACCCTGCTGGAAAGCTGGGTTGGAAAAGCGGCAAGCTTACCTATGTTGATACCCACGCTCATGTGATTGAAGTATTGACAGGAAAAGCCAGCAATTCCTATAAAGCCTTTTTGCGAAAGTTAGGAATTTCCTACATTGTTGCCGGAGTGGAAACCTTAGATTATGAAATGGCTATGGAAAAGCTGAAAAAGCTGTTCGGTATTGAAACGCTTATGCTGGGCGGCGGCGGTGTTTTGAACTGGTCTTTTATTCAGGCTGGTATGTGCGATGAAGTAAGCGTTGTAATTGCACCTGTTGCAGACGGTTCTTCCAAAACTCCCGCCCTTTTCAATGCAAAAGATGAATGGGCTTCTGACACGCCTGTTGCTTTTGAACTTCAAAGTGCAGAGATAAAAGACGGCGGAAGTGTATGGCTTCGGTATTTAGTAAAACGATAAGGAGGGGCTTTATGAAACCGGAAAATATCAGCGTTTTTCCTATGGGAGAAAAGAATGAAGCATTTGCACAATATTTCGTTGGGCAAAGTTACTTGAATATGCTTTCCACAGAACGGGTAACAATCGGAAATGTGACTTTTGAGCCGGGTTGCCGTAATAACTGGCACATTCACCATAAAGGCGGTCAAATTCTGCTTTGTACCGCTGGACGGGGTTATTATCAGGAGTGGGGCAAAGAAGCACAGGAATTACACCCCGGTGATGTTGTGAATATTCCGCCGGAAGTAAAACACTGGCATGGTGCGGCAAAAGACAGCTGGTTTGCACATCTTGCCGTAGAAGTACCCGCAGAGGGTGCTTCCAATGAATGGCTGGAAGTCGTAAACGAAGAAGATTATGAAAAGTTAAAGTAAGGACAGAAAGGGGAAAACTTTATGGTTAAGCAGACAGCAGGACATGACGCACTGGGAACCTTTGCGCCGAAATTTGCAGAATTGAACGATGATGTTTTATTTGGGGAGGTATGGAGCAGAGAGAAACAGCTCTCTTTGCGTGACCGCAGCATAGTGACCGTCACAGCGTTAATGGCGCAGGGCTTGACAGACAGCTCTTTCAAATACCATCTGGAAACGGCAAAAAAGAATGGCGTTACTGGCGAGGAAATGGCGGAAATTTTAACTCATGCTGCATTTTATGCAGGGTGGCCAAAAGCATGGGCTGCGTTTAGAATGGCAAAGGAAGTTTATGCTGAATGAGTGCAGCTATGACGAGAACAAGACCCGCAGACAGGACATTGAGATTTATTATTCTTTCGTTGGCAAGGTGGACTTGCCCGAATAACCGCCCGACCTATCCGACACAAGAGCTAAGTGCCGGATAGGAACGGCAAAATTTTTTACACTTCTATTACTTCTTTATCACACATCAGTAAAGGCGTCGGGCATGACGGCGGTTGTGCTGGCACTTTTGGTGGGCTTATATTTTTTGATATCTGGTCTGCAACACAAGTCGGCGACAATACATTGTCAAAAGATTGCACAAACGCCCCCGCCCAAACAAGACTTTGTTGGGCGGGGGCGCTTATTTTACTCTTTTATTTATCTCTTGCCCAATCGGTACTTGAAATCTTCGTAGCCGAAGGACACGATGCTGCGGGTGGTGCCGCTGGCGGCGCGGGCAAAGATAGCGGGCAGAGGCATACCGTTGAAGGTATTATTTTTGCAGGTGGTATAGATTGCCATATCGCCGAACACCAGCAGATCTCCCACGTTGGGAACGGCGTCCACGCCGTAATCCCCGATGACATCCCCGGCCAGGCAGGTCGGCCCGGCAAGGCGCACGGTGCAGGGCTTTTCTCCCGGTTCGGCTGCGGCAAACAGCGGCGGGCGGTAGGGCATTTCGATCACATCCGGCATATGGCAGGCGGCGCTGGCGTCCAGAATGGCGATGGTTGTATCGCCGTTCTGCACCACATCCAGCACGCGGCTGAGCAGGAAGCCCGCGTTCAGGGCGCAGGCTTCGCCAGGTTCCAGATAGACCGTCACGCCCCAGTCCTGCTGGGCGCGGGTGATGCAGCGTTCCAGCATGGCGATATCGTAACCGGGGCGGGTGATATGGTGCCCACCGCCAAAGTTGAGCCACTGCATCCGAGGCAGCAGGTCACCGAATTTTTGGGCCACAGCGTCCAGCGTCGTGGCCAGCGCATCGGAGTCCTGCTCGCACAGGGTGTGGAAGTGCAGGCCATCCAGCAAATTGGGCAGCGCGGGGTTCGCCGCTACTGCGGCGTTCCACTGGGCGCGGGTGGTGCCAAGGCGGCTGCCGGGGGCGCAGGGGTCATAAATAGCGTGGCCGTCCTGGGTGGAGCATTCCGGGTTGATGCGCAGCCCCACGCTTTTGCCTGCCGCTTTTGCGGCAGGGCCGAACTTCGCCAGCTGGGCGGGGGAGTTAAAGACGATATGGTCCGCGTATTGCACCAGTTCATCCATTTCGTCCGCACGGTAGGCCGCGCAGAATACATGGACTTCCTTGCCGGGCATCTCTTCCGCACCCAGGCGGGCTTCAAACAGGCCGCTGGCTTCGGTACCGGCCAGGTGTGGCGCCAGCAGGGGGTAGCAGTCATAATTGCTGAACGCCTTTTGGGCCAGCAGCACCTTGCAGCCGGTGCGCTGGGCCAGGCCGCCCAGAATTTCCGCGTTGCGGGTCAGGGCGTCTTCATCCAGCAGGTAGCAGGGGGTAGGCAGTTTTTCCAGTTCCGGCGGGATGGTTCCGCCGAGTGCCGCAAAAGGCGGCCGCATATCCCGCTGGTTCATCAATCCACCAGCACAGGGTTATGGTTTTCGCTGCGGGGCAGGCCGTACTTGTCCAGCGCATCCAGGAACGGATCGGGGTTGAACTCCTCAACGGTATATACGCCGGGCTTGGTCCATTCGCCGGTCAGCATCATCAAGGCGCCGCACATGGCAGGCACACCGGTGGTGTAGCTGATGGCCTGACTGCCGACTTCGCGGTAGCATTCCTGATGGTCGCAGACGTTATAGATATAGTAGGTTTTATCCTTGCCGTCCTTTTTGCCGGTAAAGATGCAGCCGATGTTGGTTTTGCCCTTGGTGCGGGGGCCCAGGCTGGCGGGGTCCGGCAACAGGGCTTTGAGGAACTGGATGGGTACGATTTCCTGACCGTTAAAGTTGATGGGGGTGGTGGAGAGCATTCCCACATCCTCCAGGCAGCGCATATGGTCCAGGTAGCTCTGGCCAAAGGTCATAAAAAAGCGGATGCGCTTGACGTCTGGCAGGTTCTTGCCCAAAGATTCAATTTCCTCGTGGTGCAGCAGGTACATATCCTTCTGACCGACCTGGTCAAAGTTATATTCCCGCTTGATGCTCATGGCCGGGATCTCGACCCACTTGCCGTTTTCCATATAGCTGCCGGGGGCAGAAACTTCGCGCAGGTTGATTTCGGGGTTAAAGTTGGTGGCGAAGGCATAGCCATGGTCGCCGCCGTTGCAGTCCAGGATATCGATGGTGTCGATGGTGTCAAACTCATGCTTGGCGGCGTAAGCGCAGTAAGCCTGGGTAACGCCCGGGTCAAAGCCACAGCCCAGCAGGGCAGTCAGGCCGGCATCCTCAAACTTTTTCTTATAGGCCCACTGCCAGCTGTAATCAAAGTAGGCGGAGAAGCCTGCTTCCTTGCAGCGCTTTTCATAGATAGCGCGCCATTCCGGGTCATCGGTATTTTCCGGCTCATAGTTGGCGGTGTCCATATAGTTGACGCCGCAGGCCAGGCAGGCATCCATGATGGTCAGATCCTGATAGGGCAGGGCAATGTTCATGACCAGATCGGGCTTGTAGCTGTTGATAAGATCGCACAGCTGCTGCACATCATCGGCATCCACCTGGGCGGTGGTGATTTTTGTTTTGGTGTTGGGGGCCAGCTTTGCCGCCAGGGCATCGCACTTGGACTTGGTGCGGCTGGCAATGCACAGCTCGGTAAAAACATCGCTGACCTGGCAGCACTTGGAGATGGCTACACTGGCCACGCCGCCGCAGCCGATAACAAGAACTTTGCTCATGATGGTACTCCTTTATGTTTTATTTGAGGCAACACCGCACAATTCCCGCCTTACGGCTTAAGCACCGCTCCGGCGGCTGCGGCACGGCATCTGCGTTGCCAAAATGCTCGATAATGTCGGGTTGCGGTACCCGCATCGTGCTTCGGGGGCAAAAGCCCCTCGCACTCTGCGACCGCTGCCCCTGCTTCGGTTCGCTGTTTCCGCCACTGGCGGCGCTCACCTTTGCAGCATCCAGTATTATCTGCGCTTTTGGCTTAGCATCTGCCGCACCTCGCTCGCTGTATCGGTACTTAGAATTATGCGGTATTGCCTTGAATGTAGGGTGTACAGATCTTCGATCAGTCCAGCGCCAGCAGCAGCTCACGCAGCACTTTGCAGGCAGTTGCGGTGGAAACGCCGCTCTGGTCCAGCATGGGGGCCAGCTCGTTCACATCCGCGCCGATGATGTTTGCTTTGGTTACGGTGCGGATGGCTCCCAGCAGCTGCAAGAAGCTGACTCCGCCCGCTTCGGGGGTTCCGGTTCCGGGGAATGCCGATGGATCCAGGCAGTCAAGGTCGATTGTCAGGTAAACCGGCACATTTGCCTGGCACAGCCAATCGGTCAATTCCTGCAGACCGGTGAAATCGAACTTGTGAATATCGGTATGGCGGGCGGCAAACTGGAATTCTTCCCGATCGCCGCTGCGGATACAGAACTGGTGGATGCGGCCATCGCCCAAAAGGTCATGGCAGCGGCGCAGCACACAGGCATGGCTGAGCTGTGCGCCGAGATAGTCATCCCGCAGGTCGGCGTGAGCGTCAAAATGGACGATGTGCAGGTCGGGGTATTTTTTCACGGCAGCCCGCACAGCCCCCAGCGTGACGAGATGTTCACCGCCCAGAAGCAGGGGCAGCTTGCCATCCCGCAGGATCTCTGCCGCGCGGGATTCAATATCCACCAGAGCGCTTTCGCTGGAGCCGAAGCAGAGCTCCAGATCTCCGCTGTCAAACACGTTGCAGTCGGTCAGGTCTTTATCCTGATAGGGGCTGTAGGTTTCCAGGCCATAGCTTTCGTGGCGGATGGCGGCAGGGCCAAAGCGTGCGCCGGGGCGGTAGCTGGTGGTGGAATCGAACGGCGCGCCGTACAGCACAATGCCGGCAGTACGGTAGCTGCTGTCACAGCCGATAAAGTTTTCTACATTGCGGTGCAGCATCAACAGTCCTCCACTTCGCGCAGCATCTCTTCCAAAAATGCCGGCAGGTAAAACGCCCCGACATGCAGCCGGGTGGTGTAATAACGGGTGCGCATGTTCAGCGCATTCCAGGCGTCACTGTCCATATCATTGATGGGGTGGTATTTTTTGCTGGCAAAGCCGAAGAGCCAATAGCCCGCAGCAAAGGTGGGGATGTGCGCCTGATACACCTTGCTGATGGGGAAGGTGCTGGCAATGCGCTTGTGGCTGCGCTGCATGGCGGTGGCATCCTCGGCATAGAACGGGCTGCCCTGCTGGTTCACCATAATGCCGTCATCGCGCAGGGCGTTATAGCAGTTGCCGTAAAATTCGCGGGTGAAAAGCCCCTCCGACGGGCCGAACGGGTCGGAGGAGTCCACAATGATAAGGTCATATTCATCCTCACACTTGCGGATGAACTTGAGTGCGTTTTCGTAATAGATATGCACGCGGCGGTCATCCATACGGCAGGCGTTGCCGGGCAGGTAGGCGCGGCAAGCTTCAATAACCTGGGGGTCCATTTCCACCAGGTCAATGCGCTCCACACGGTCATAGCGGGTCAGTTCCCGCACAACGCCGCCATCGCCCGCGCCGATGACGAGGATGTCCTTTGCGCTTCTGTGCACCGACATCGGCACATGGGTGATCATTTCATCGTAAATGAACTCATCGCGCTCCGTCAGCATGACATTGCCGTCCAGCGTAAGCACCCGGCCAAATTCCGGCGTTTCAAAAATATCAATGCGCTGGTAGTCGCTCTGTTTGGAATAGAGCTGGCGGTTGACCCGGATGCTGTGCTTTACATCGGGGGTATGAAATTCCGAAAACCACATTTCCATTGTACAAACCTCCTTCTTAATGTGTATCTGAAAACAAAGAAAATGACGGATATTTCGCAAACACAAGCAGGATGTAAGGCAAAGAGCCGCGGGAATCCTTTGTGGATTCCAAGGCTTTTTAAGGCATAATCCGGCTGTGTTTGTAGTAATAGACTGAATTTTCGGCTTTTCAGATACACCCTAGGCCAGAACGTTCAGGCGCAGAATGTCAGGATCTTCCGGTCCGGTCATGCTGCAGCCTTTGGCTTTGGCGTATTCGATATAATCCAGGATCTCAGCAGTGATGCGCTCGCCCGGCGCCAGGATGGGGATACCCGGCGGATAACACATGACGAACTCACTGCAAACCATGCCTTCCGTTTCGCGCAGGGGCAGGCTCTTTTTGGGGGCATAGAATGCTTCCTGCGGGCTGGCGGCAACTTCGGGGTCAATGTATTCCTGGCTCAACAGGCCCGCGCCGTCGGTATGGTAGCGACGTTTGATTTCGGCCAGGGCACTGACAAGGCGTTCCACCTCCTGCGGGCGGTCACCGATGGAAAGATAGGCCAGGATGTTGCCGATATCACCAAATTCGATCTGGATATCATATTCATCGCGCAGGATATCATAGACTTCGATCCCTGCAAGGCCAATATCCAGCGTGTGGACGCTGAGTTTTGTTGTATCAAAGTCAAACACGGAGTTGCCGTTGCAGAGCTCTTTGCCAAAGGCGTAATAGCCGCCCACGGCGTTGATTTCCTCCCGCGCATACTCGGCCATATCTGCCACCTGGTGGAACACCTGGCGGCCGCGCAGGGCCAGGTTGCGGCGGGAGATATCCAGGCTGGACATCAGCAGATAGCTGCCGGAGGTCGTCTGTGTCAGGTTGATGATCTGCCGCACATAGCCAGCGTGGACGTTGGGGCCGGTCAGCAGCAGGCTGGACTGGGTCAGGCTGCCGCCGCTTTTGTGCATGGAAACCGACGCCATATCCGCCCCGGCTGCCATGGCGGAAACCGGCAGGCCGCCGCCGAAGTAAAAGTGGGTGCCGTGGGCTTCATCAGCCAGGCACAGCATCCCGGCATCGTGGGCCATCCGCACAATGGCGCGCAGGTCGCTGCAGATGCCGTAATAGGTGGGGTTGTTGACCAGAACCGCCACCGCGTTGGGGTGCTCGGCAATGGCTTTGGCCACCTGTTCCCGCTTCATGCCCAGGCTGATGCCGAGCCGCTGGTCCACTTCGGGGTTGACATACACCGGCACAGCGCCGCAGAGCACCAGTGCGTTCAGCACGCTGCGGTGTACGTTGCGGGGCAGGATGATCTCATCCCCGCGCTTGCAGGCGGTCAGCACCATGCTTTGCACCGAGCTGGTGGTGCCGCCCACCATCAAAAACGCGTGGGCAGCGCCGAACGCATCGGCGGCCAGTTCCTCCGCTTCGCGGATGACGGATACCGGATGGCAGAGATTATCCAGCGGCTTCATGCTGTTCACATCCACCCCAACGCACTGCTGGCCCAAAAAGGCGGTCAGTTCCGGGTTGCCGCGTCCCCGCTTATGACCGGGCACATCAAAGGGAACCACGCGCATCTGGCGGAAATTCTCCAGCGCTTCGTGGATGGGGGCGCGGCGCTGGTCCAACCGGGCGCGTTTTTTCTCACCGTTCATGTTTACCTCCGTTCGCGGTTCCTTTGGGAAGTGCCGTTTGGCAAAACAAAAAACGCAAGCCTTACACGGATGTGCAGACTTGCGTTTGAAACCAGCTTTTTTAATTTTGCCACAGGCCAAATCCCCCCGGCGTGTTTACCGGGAGAGCGAATGCGGCATGATTCAAAAAGGTTGAGCGTGTCAGAGTCTATATAGCAATCTTACTTTTACTACTCTTTATTGACCGTTTCACAAGTCTGCGCAGCTGACTGCGCAATTTCATGGTTGTAAAGGAACCAACTTATAAAATTTGAGCTTTTAACTCAATCAATAAGGCAACTAAAGTTGCCGATCGGCAGTGGACCCGGCTGTCCGTATGGCCATGGGTCGGAACACTAACATTTCCGGCTTCGCCTGAAACGCCACATCAGCGGCTGCAAAGTGCAATCTGTGTTGAAAAAATGCTCGGTCATACAATCCGTATGACGCTGCGCTTTTCTCTTAGCAGCTTACACGTTTCGCTCGCCGCTGCGGCATTTCAAATGTCAGTATTCCGGCCCGCCCCTGTTGGGCGGTCCGTAGGTAAATTGCTTTGAAAAACTCTTGCAAACACGATTCGTCTTTCAAAATCGAAAAGAGTGTATCATATATTATTTGCGCTGTCAACAAAAATTGCAAAAAAGTGCAGTTCTATTTGTTTTTCCATACATTTTGGTGGTAAGAATTCTGTTCCGCCTTTATTTGGGGTGCCTGCCCCAGCAGACAAACAGCCTTATATTCGTTGAAAGTTTCAACAGGTACAGGGTTGTTTTGTGGATAACTTGTTTTTGTTTTCCATACTGGCGGCAGATCAAGCCATACCGCAGGGTATTACCATGCAAAACTAGGGCAATACCGCATAATTCTAAGTGCCGATACGGCGAGCGAGGTGCGGCAGATGCCAAGCCAAAAGCGCAGATAATACTGGATGTCTTATCGAGCATTTTGGCAACGCAGATGCCGTGCCGCAGCTGCCGGAGCGGTGCTTAAGCCGCAAGGCGGGAATTGTGCGGTGTTGCCCTAGCATGGTTTTAATGAAATAATACTATTTTACATATAAGTCTTTCTGCTGTATGATAGCCATAGTGCCGCGCGGGGGTGGGCTTTGCGCGGCAGGCAAAAGTTTTGAACAATTTACACAGCAAAAGGTGGAAAATAAAATGAATCAGCATAACCGCGCGGCAAGGCTTTGCCGGTTATTTTTCAGCACACTTTACATCAGCAGCTTTACCTTTGGCGGCGGGTTTGTGATTGTGACACTGATGAAAAAGAAATTTGTGGACGAGCTGCACTGGATCACCGAGGAGGAAATGCTGGATATGACCGCGCTGGCGGAAAGCGCCCCCGGTGCCATCGCTGTCAATGCGGCTATCCTGGTAGGGTGGCAGATGGAAGGGCTGCCGGGCATGATGACTGCCGTTGTGGGCACCATTCTGCCGCCCATGGTTATCCTGTCCATCATCTCTTATTTTTACAATGTGTTTGCCGCCAACGTGTATGTGGCGCTGGTGCTGAAAGGGATGCAGGCCGGGGTTGCGGCGGTCATCTTAGACGTTGTGTGCAGTATGGGCGGCAAGGTCATTGCTTCGCATTCGGCGGTATCCCTGTTTTTGATGGTAGCAGCGTTTGCGGCCAACTACATTTTTGGCGTCAATGTGGTGCTTATCATTCTGGCCGCAGCGGTGTTTGGGGTTGTGCGCGCTGCGCTGGCCCGCAAAAGGACGGTGTGAGGATGATTTACTTACAGTTATATCTCAGCTTTTTGCAGGTGGGGCTGTTCAGCGTGGGCGGCGGTTACGCTGCCATGCCGCTGATCCGCAGCCAGGTTGTGGAGCTGCACCCCTGGATGACCTTGCAGGAATTCACCAATCTGATTACCATTGCCGAAATGACGCCCGGCCCGATTGCGGTCAACTGCGCCACCTTTGTGGGGCTGCGCATTGCCCAGCTGCCGGGAGCGGTGATCGCCACGCTGGGGTGCATTACCCCCGCGCTGGTGCTGGTCTCGCTGCTGGCGTGGTGTTACCGGCGCTGGCGGGATCTTTCGGTTTTGCAGAGCGTGCTGGCCTGTCTGCGACCGGCGGTGATTGCCTTGATTCTGGGGGCAGGGCTTTCGATTTTGGGGATCGTGGTGTTCCCCAACGGAATCTTGGGGCTGGGCAGCATTGACTGGATCGGCACGGGCAGCTTTTTTGCCGCGTTTATCCTGCTACGCAAATATAAGTGGAACCCCATTTTGACGATGTGCCTGTGCGGCGCGGCGGGGCTTGGGTTGCATTTGTTGGCGGGAACGGTAGGGTAATAATTAAGGCAACACCGCATAATTCTAAGTGCCGATACGGCGAGCGAGGTGCGGCAGCTGCTAAGCCAAAAGCGCAGATAATACTGGATG
>NZ_PSQF01000046.1:0-23753 GCF_003324125.1 Subdoligranulum sp. APC924/74
GTATTATCTGCGCTTTTGGCTTAGCATCTGCCGCACCTCGCTCGCCGTATCGGCACTTAGAATTATGCGGTATTGCCATAAAGACATTTGGAAAAGTGAAAGGAACGTGGTTTGCGGCATGGCCAGCCATACAGGCAAAATTGATATGATCCGCGGCTCCATCATCAAATCGGCGGCACTGTTTGCCCTGCCGATCTGTGTGGGCAATATCTTGCAGCAGCTTTACGGCACGGTGGATACCCTTGTGGTGGGCAATTTCTGTGATTCCGCCGCGCTGGCGGCGGTGGGCACCGCCACACAGCCAATGGAAATTCTGCTGTGCGTGTTTTTGGGCATCGGCAACGGGGCGTCCATCCTTGTTTCTCAGGAAATGGGCCGCCGCAATGCGGATGGGCTGCGCATGCTGGTGCGCACAGCGGTGTGGTTTTTGTATCTGTGCGCCATCCCGGTCACGATACTGGCAATGTTTGTCGGCCCGGCACTGCTGCGGCTGATGCAGGTCCCGGCAGATGCCTTTGATTATGCGGTGCTCTACCTGCGGATTACGGCGCTGGGCACCCTAGGCAACCTTGGCTATAACATGAACGCCGGTATCCTGCGCGGGCTGGGGGACAGCCGGTCCACCTTGCTGTTGTTGCTGATCTCCTGCCTGACCAATATTGTGCTGGATGTTGCCTTTGTGGCGGTGCTGGGCATGGGTGTGGCCGGTGCGGCGCTGGCAACCACCATTGCGCTGTATCTTTCCTGGCTGGCCAGCATCCTGTACGCCCGCCGCAATTACGAGGGTTTGCAATTTCCCCTGCTGCCCCATGGCTGTGATAAGGCGCAGCTGGCGGCCATCCTGAAAGTGGGTGTGCCGCTGGGGCTGAATAACTCGCTGTACTCGGTGGGGCATGTGGCGGTGCAGGCTGTGTATAATATGCAGGGCTCGGTGTTTGTGGCCGGGTGCTCCATTGCAGGCCGCGTGACCGGCATTGCCGGTATTGCCATCACCTCGTTTTCTTCTGCCGCGGTGGTGTTTGCCGGGCAGAACCTGGGGGCCGGCAACTACCGCCGTTTGCAGCGGGGCGTGGTGCAGATCACCTGCGCTGCCGGTGTAGCTACATTACTGATTGGCCTGGTGGCTACTGTGTTCTGCCGCCCGCTGCTGGGGCTGTTCAGCAGCGACCCGGCGGTTCTGGATGCCGCAGTGCTCTATACCTGGTGGGTGCTGCCTTTTATCTGGACTTATGCGGTGTTCAACTGTATGATGAGCTTTGTCAACGGTACCGGCGCGGTCAAATATACCACGGTGGTCAACCTGCTTATCCTGTGGGCCGTGCGCATCCCGGCGGCGTATATCCTGCATGCGCTGGGGTACGGCACTTCCTCCATGGCCTGCGTTTCCCTCAGCTATGCCGTGGGCCTGGTGGCCATGCTCGGTTATTTTTTGACCCCGGAATGGGGCAAACTGCGCCGCAAAGCAAAGGAACTGGGGGACGCGGTGACGGCGGAAACAGAACCGACACTGTAAAATATAAAATCAATAAAAGTCTGCGGAGAACTCCCAAAATGACAGAACGAATCATCGGCAACCAAATCCGGCTGATTCCCTATTATCGGAATGATGCGGTGTCCTTGCCGTGGTATCAGGACAGGGACGTCTGGGTTCAAGAAAATAGATACGGAATGGTATGAATATCGGCTTTGAAAAGATTGTGGGGAATGGGCGGAGAAGAAGATAAAGCGGGAAGTAAATAGGTCAACAGGAATCATGACTATTGGTCCGTCCGGAAGTGGAAAGACAACACTGGGGAAAGTGGTTGCTGAAAAATTGGGATATGCCATAACGTAATGAGATATACGACAAGGCCCTGTTTGCGTAAACAGCAACTACCAAAAAAATAACCCGCCAGCAAGCAGCAACAGAAATACGCTGCCGCCCGCTGGCGGGTTTGTGTGTTTTACAACGCTTTACTTCAAATCAATACCGATACACAATGCCCTGCTTCACGGCGTTGGATGCCTGCTGCCCGGCCAGGCGGCTGGCGAGGGCCAGCGCAAAGGGGATGGCCGCGCCCAGCGCTTCGCCGGTGATGATGTTGCCGTCCAGCGTGATGGGCAGGCCGGTGTACTCGGCCCCGGCGGCGGTCAGTTTATCTTCCATGCCGGGGTAAACCGTTGCCTTTTTGCCCTGCAAAATGCCGAACGCCGCCAACACAGACGGTGCAGCGCAGATTGCGGCCACGACCTTGCCTGCGGCGGCAAACTCGGTGCAGACCTTGCGCACCGTGGCATCGGCTTTCAGGTTGTCCACACCCGGAATGCCGCCGGGCAGGATGGCGGCATCAAAAGCGGAATAATCCAGCTCTTCGGCCAGGGCATCCGCCACAACGCTGATGCTGCGGGCAGATTTGACGATCTTTTCGCCGCCCACGGCAGCAATCGTTACTTCCACACCGGAACGGCGCAGCAGATCCACACACAAAAGGCCCTCGCACTCTTCCAGGCCGGGCGCAAAAAAGATAACAGCTTTGCTCATACAAAACACTCCTTTACAAAATAATACAATTTGAATAATATAAAACAAATATATAAATATGACTAAAACTCTTCTGAATAATACAATCTGGAAAATACAAATAAAATATACGAATTAAAATGGGTGGAACCGCGCGACCAGCAGGCCAATGAACGGCAGGGGTGCGGCCCGGCGGCGCAACGCCGTGATAAGCCCCACCAGCGAAAGCACATCTACCAGCAGCGTCAGGCTCAACGCAACCTGCTCCAGCACCGGAACAAACCCAAGCGCGGCACAGATGGTTGCCAGCATCAACACCATCAGCCCTTGGTTCAGGTGGAACCGTACAAATTCATCCTGCCGCCATTTGGTGCAGGCGGGAATCAAAATCAGGATGCTCAGGTAGCACAAAGCACCCATCCAGCGGGCCGTGCTGCTGACGGCGGGTTCTTCCGGCTGGGTGTGTTCCGCTTTGGCCGGTTCAGCAGGGGCAGCCGCGGGGGTGCTGCGCTTTTTCTTTTTACTCATACTTGCCACCAAACAAAAAGTCCATGCATGCAGGCACCTGCTTGGCCCAGCAGGCTTCGCAGTGGGTGCCGTCCGGCTGCATATAGGGGTCAACGGCGGCGCCTTTGCCCAGCAGCGCGCGGCATACTTCCAGCGCATTGGCGGTGTATTCGCCCAAAGCACCGGGCTTATCGCTCTCTTTTTCGCCCCAGCTCAGATAAACACGGGTGCCAGGGTGGATCGTGGCGTTGGCAATCTCCTGCCGCAGCTCCGGCATGCACAGCCGCACCGAGGGCGACAGGCACGCTGCTTTGGAAAACACTTTGTTGTAAGCGGTGATGGCGTACAGGCTCATCAGGCCGCCCATGCTGCTGCCGCCAATGGCCGTGTTGGCGCGGCCAGGCAGGGTGGGGTAGCGCTTGTCCATCATCGGCTTGAACTCTTTGGTCAGCCACTCCATGTATTCATGCCCAGTGCCCGTAATGCCGCCGAACCAGTCCGACTGGTAGGGACAGTATTCTTCCAGCCGCTTGTTGCCCTCGTGGTTGCACTCCGGTGCGGCAATGATCCAGTTGGGGTGGGCGTCACAGTATTCTTTCAGCCCCCAGCAGGTGCCGTATGTGGCGGTGGAGTCAAAAAACAGGTTGTGGCCGTCAAACATATAGAGTACGGGATATTTTTTGCCGGAAGTCTGCCAGTCATCCGGCAGGTAAACAAAAGTCCGGCGGGTCAGCCCGTACGGGGTAATGCTGACATCAAACGTTTCAACCATACAAAATCCCCCAATTCCAGCAGGGCAAACGCCCGGCCAAAAGATTGGTATTATTGTACCGCAAAAACCAATCTTTGACAACCGCCCGCAATCTGCCCGCTCTTGGTGGAAAACTATTGTCATGATTTGTGTCTTGACACATGACAACTTCGGCGGTACAATGCTGAAAGATATCTGAGAGGAGCAAGAGTATGGGAAAGCTTAAGGAATTTTTGAAGCGCAAGGACGTTGTGTTCTCGGCGCATCGCTATGGCATCGATGCCATGGGCGCTATGGCTCAGGGCCTGTTTGCCAGTTTACTGATCGGCACCATCATTAAAACGCTGGGCGAGCAGATCGGCCTGCAGTTTTTGGTGGATGCCGGTACTTTCGCCCAGAGCGTGGCCGGGCCTGCCATGGCGGCTTCCATCGGTTACGCCCTGCACACCCCGCCGCTGGTGCTGTTCAGCCTGATCGCTGTGGGCAGTGCTGCCAACAGCCTGGGCGGTGCAGGCGGCCCCCTGGCCGTATACTTTATCGCCATTGTTTCGGCAGAGTGCGGCAAGCTTGTCAGCAAAGAGACCAAAGTCGATATCATCGTTACCCCGGCGGTCACCATTCTGGTGGGCACGGGTCTGAGTGTGCTGTTTGCCCCTGCCATCGGCGCGGCGGCTTCTGCGGTGGGCAGCGTGATCATGTGGGCCACTGAGCTGCAGCCCCTGCTGATGGGCATTCTGGTTTCGGTGCTGGTTGGCATTGCGCTGACTTTGCCCATTTCCAGCGCAGCCATCTGCGCGGCGCTCAACCTGACCGGTCTGGCGGGCGGCGCTGCCGTTGCGGGCTGCTGCGCCCAGATGGTCGGCTTTGCCGTGATGAGCTTTAAGGAAAACGGCGTGGGCGGTCTGGTCAGCCAGGGCATTGGCACCAGCATGCTGCAAATGCCCAACATCCTGAAAAAGCCCCGCGTGTGGCTGCCGCCGATCATTGCTTCCGCCATTACCGGCCCCATTGCCACCTGCGTGTTCAAATTGCAGATGAACGGCCCGGCGGTTTCTTCCGGCATGGGCACCTGCGGCCTGGTGGGTCAGATCGGCGTGTACACCGGCTGGGTGGCCGATGTGGCATCCGGCGCAAAAGCGGGCATCACCGCCTTTGACTGGGCAGGCTTACTGCTGGTCAGCTTTGTTCTGCCCGCCGTGCTGTGCGCGGTGCTGGGCGCGCTGTTCCGCAAAAAGGGCTGGATCAAGGACGGCGACCTGAAGCTGGATTAAGCCAATGGACGTTCAGGAAGTGTGGGCGCTGCTGCAACAGCACCAGGGCGAGCAATTTTATACCGCAAAATGCCTGCCGTTTTGCTAAGGCAATACCGCATAATTCTAAGTGCCGATACGGCGAGCGAGGTGCGGCAGATGCCGTGCCGCAGCCGCCGGAACGGTGCTTGAGCCGTTAGGCGGGAATTGTGCGGTGATGCCTTAAGACAATCAAAGAACTTTTTCGGCAGTGCCGGGCAGATTTCTGCCCGGCACTGGCTTTTTCACTAAAAATCGACGGATAAAATTTAATATCAAGTCTTAAAAATCGTCTTTACAAATCTCAAAACTGTGCTATAATAAGGCTATAGAACAAGGCACAATATACTGATGCAAAAAACTTTGATTCGGAATAAATCTTAAACCATGAATAAGGAGAATGTTATGAACAAGTATGCTGGTACCCAGAGCGAGAAAAACCTGATGACCGCATTTGCGGGCGAATCCGAAGCACGCAACAAGTACACCTTCTTTGCCTCCGTGGCCCAAAAGCAGGGTTTTGAGCAGATCGCAGCACTGTTTTTGAAAACGGCTGATAACGAAAAAGAACATGCCAAGCTGTGGTTCAAGGAGCTGAACGGCATCGGCGATACCGCCGACAACCTGAAAGCCGCCGCCGCAGGCGAAAATTACGAATGGACCGATATGTATGACAGCTTTGCCAAGACGGCTGAGGAAGAGGGCTTCCCCGAACTGGCTGCCCGGTTCCGCCTGGTGGGAGCCATTGAAAAGCATCACGAAGAGCGCTACCGCGCCCTGCTGCACAACATTGAAATGGCAGAAGTGTTTGCCAAAAGCGAAGTAAAAGTGTGGGAGTGCCGCAACTGCGGCCACATCGTGGTGGGCACCCAGGCCCCCGAAGTCTGCCCCACCTGCAATCACCCCCAGAGCTACTTTGAAGTCCACGCGGAAAATTATTGATGATGGAGAACCGCCCCGGAAAGCATAACCTTTCCGGGGCGGTTTTTGGTGTGGGAAAATGTATTTTATGGGGCTAAGAATGGGAAAAATAGTTGAGTGGGTGGTATCGCCCATAACGGGATTTCCCCCAAAGCCCCGGAACGCTCAAGACCGTTCCGAAACATTATGAATGATGCACGCTCTGCTGTAATGCCATGAACATTGCAAAAATTTGAAATATCTACATACCCAATGTTCCGGCGGGATCGGATGCCCCCATCCTACTGATATGATAAAGACAGATTGCCTTAAATCAGTTCGCGCTGGGGGCCTGGCTCAGGTCGGTGCCAAAGTACTTCTCGCTGATCTCGGCAATGGTGCCGTCCTCGCGCAACTCATTGATAGCCTGGTTCAGAGCTTCGCGCAGGGTGGCGGTTTCATCGCCCTTGCGCACAGGGAAAGCAACCTGGGAAGCATCATTGGTCAAAGCCGCAATCTTGATGTTCGCATCGGGATGCTCTTTCAGGTAGTCAAAATAGGTTACTTCGGCGTTCAGGGTGGCATCCACACGGCCGTTCAGCAGCAGCTCAATGGTCTGGTTCAGGTCGTCCACGCCGGTGGTTTTGGCGCCATAGCTTTCGGCCAGTGTTGCATAGGTGCTGGAAATGGTGTTGGCGGTGGTCTTGCCGTTCAGATCCTCAAAGCTGTTGATGCTGTCATCATCGCTTTTTACAATAATGGCAGTGCGGATGTAGCAGTACGGGTCAGAAAAATCGTATTTCTGGGCGCGCTCTTCGGTAATTTCCACGCCGTTGGCCATGCTGTCATAGCGGCCGCCGTCCACGCCGGCCAGCAGGCCGTCCCATTCGCCCTCCACAAAGGTGGCCTTTACGCCAAGCTTTTCGGCAACCTTCTGGGCAACTTCAATGTCGAAGCCAACCAGCTGGTCGTTTTCGTCATGGTAGGTCCAGGGGGACCAGGTGCCCTCGGTGCCAAACACGATCTCGCCGCGCTGCTGAATCTGGGCCAGCAGATCGCCGGAGTTATCGGCGCTGGCAGCGGTTTCGCTGGAAGTATCCGCTGCCGGTGCAGCAGAGGACGCTGCGGAGGAACCGCAGGCGGACAGCAGGGCGGCTGCCAGTACGGCAGCGGTCAATGCTTTCAGTTTCATATGTGCTTCTCCTTGGTTATGTAAAAACTTTCATTTATCTTCCACCAGACGCAAAAAAGCGCGGGTGCGCTCCTCGCGTGGGGCGGTAAAAATCTCTTTGGCGGGACCCTGTTCCACCACAACGCCGTGCTCCATGAACACGACCTGGTTAGAAACGTTGCGGGCAAAGCCCATCTCGTGGGTCACGACCAGCATTGTCATGCCATCGGCGGCCAGGTCCCGCATCACGGCCAGCACTTCCACGGTCAGCTCCGGGTCCAGCGCGCTGGTGGGCTCGTCAAAATAGATGATCTTGGGGTCGGTGGCAATGGCGCGGGCAATGGCCACGCGCTGCTGCTGCCCGCCGGAAAGCTGATTGGGGTAGCTGGCACCGCGGTTGCCCAGGCCGACCTTTTCCAGCGCTTTTTGGGCGCGGGCTTCGGCCTCATCCCTGGGCATTTTGCGGGCAACAATCAACCCTTCGGTCACGTTCTGCAGCGCGGTCTTATTCAAAAACAGGTTGTAATTCTGGAACACAAACGCTGTGTGGCGGCGGGCTTCGTACATCTCAGTGCGGCGCACATGGCCCAAATGGTAGGTCTGGCCGTCCAGCACCATAGTGCCGTCCTCGGCCTGGTCCAAAAAGTTGGCGCAGCGCAGCAGCGTGGTCTTGCCGGAACCGGAAGGCCCGATCAGCGAAACAACCTCGCCCTTGTGCACCGTCAGGTCCACGCCTTTCAGCACATCCAGCGTGCTGAACGATTTGCGGATTCCGGTGATTTTCAGCATCTCCTGCATGGCGGCACCTCCTCAGGAATTCTGGCTGAAGCCCTTGGCGTTCAGCTTTTTTTCGCCCCAGCGCTGGACCTGCGTCAGGATGGTGGAGAACATCAGGTAGATAAAGGCAACTTCCAGATAAAGCGGCAGCGATTCATAGGTGCGCGCCACAATGCGCTGGGTGGCCATAAACATCTCGGTTACCGTAATGTTTGCGGCAAGGGAGGTATCTTTGAGCAGGGAAATCAGCGAGTTGAACAGCGGCGGGAACGCCGTGCGCAGTGCCTGCGGCAGCACAATACGGCGCATCGTCTGCAGATAGGTCATGCCAACGCAGTACCCGGCTTCCATCTGACCAGCGGGAACAGATTCCAGCGCGGCGCGGATGGTCTCGGCGCAGTAGGCACCCTCATTGATGGCAAAGCAGGCCACAGCAGCCGGGAACGGGTCGATCAGTACGCCAAGGCTGGGCAGGCCGTAAAACACCACGAACAGCTGTACCAGCACCGGGGTGCCGCGGATGACCCAGACATAAAACCGGGCAAGTTGCCGCAGAACGGGGATTTTGGCGGTCTGCACAAGGGCAGTAATCAGCGCAATGACCAACGCAAGCGCAAAAGAAATGATCGTAAGCGGCAGGGTGACCGTAAGGCCATTAATTAAAATATTAGGAAAAGAGTCAATCAAAATGCCGACCAGACGTGTATTCACAGCGGAGTCCTTTCCGTTTTTGCAAAACAAGATAAAAATAGACAAACTACCCATCATTATACTAGGGTATGGGAGAAAAAGCAAATTAAATCTGCTTCATAAAATAAAGCAGAGTACAAAATGGCAGGCAAAAACACAAAAGCCCGCTTGAAAAGCGGGCTTTTGTGCATAGAGGGGTGGGAAAGTATATAAAGGTCAGAAGATGGTAATGTAATAAATGGGAACTTAAAGGGGTTATACTCTGTTTTTCTCTTTCTTGTTACAAGTACATTATAACCTTGATTATTAAAATGTCAAATGCAATACTTGCAATTTTGTTTTGCTTTTATTATAATGATGCCCAGATAACTTAAAATAATTCAGCATATGCACAGAAAATAAAAGGGTTTTCGGTTTTGTAATGCCATACAAGGTTTATTTGCTTTATTTTATTTTTATTGTGCTCATTGACTAAAACTGACAGGAAGTGACTCGACATGGATGAATTAGACAGCAAAATCATCCAGCTTATGATGCGCAACGCCCGCATGCCGGTCAAGGAAATCGCCAAACAGGTCAACCTGACCAGTCCGGCGGTGTCCAGCCGTATCCACCGCATGGAGCAGGAGGGCATCATCGGCGGCTATACCGTGCGCCTGCACCACCCCGGCGAGAATAACCGAGTCCAGGCGTTGATTTCCATCCAGACGGCGGCATCGGAACGGGACCATTTCCTTAAAATGATCCAGGGCGAACCGCAGATCCTGCAGTGCTACCGCGTGACCGGCAGCTATAACTTTATCGTCAAGGTCAGCTGCCCCGGCATTGATGCACTGGAACACCTGCTGACCCACCTGCAAAAGATGGGCAACACCAACACCCAGATCATTCTTGCCACACCGCTGGACCGCAGTCTGAGCCTGGAAGGGGACGTATAAATGGAATTGCATATTTGTAAACAATGCGGTCTGGTGGCTCCCAAGGGAACTACCGTCTGCCCGCGCTGCGGCCGTGCGCTGCCCCCCACCAAAGCAGAAGCCAGCCGCCCGCGCTATACCATCCATGTGGACCCAGATATGGTTCAATACTGGGATGATGAAGACGAGGATGAATTTCCGCTGAAAGAGGATCCCTTTTTCATGTGGTATGGGGGCGAGCAACAGGAAGAGATGGGCACTGGGCATTACCTTGCAACGCTGCTGTTGTTTGCCATCCCGGTGGTGGGCCTTATCATGATGATTTACTGGAGCCTTTGCGGCAGCAAATGGGAGGAACGCCAGAAGCTGGCCACTGCCTGCATGATCAAGCGGCTGGTGGGGGACCTGGTCATTTTGGCCCTGCTGATTGCGGCGCACAGTGTGATCGTTGGCCTTTCTTACATGCCCATCCTGCTTGGCGGCATGGGTTATTAAAAGGAGGGAAGCACAGTGAAAGCAAGCGTGATTATCCCCAATCTGAATGGTGCTGGCTGGCTGCGGGATTCCATCGAATCCATCTGGGCGCAGACTGAGCAGGACTTTGAGCTGATCGTGATCGATAACGGCTCCACCGATGAAAGCCTCGAAATTGCCCGCAGCTACTGCGGTAACCCCCGCTACCACCTGATCGAAAACAGCGAGAATACCGGTTTTTCCCATGCGGTCAACCAAGGCATCGCCATGGCCAAAGGCGAGTATATGGCCTTGTTCAATAACGATGCCTTTGCCGAACCGAACTGGTTGGAAGAGCTGCTGAAAACCGCTGAGAGCGACCCGAAGATTTTTGCGGTATCCAGCCTGATGCTGCGCTATTACGAGCCGGAACTGGCCGATGACGCCGGAGATTATGTGACGATTCTGGGCTTTGCCTGCAAGCGCGGCGACGGCCTGAAAGCCAGCCGCTACCAGAAGCCCTGCCGTATTTTTTCTGCCTGTGGCGGCGCAGCACTGTACAGAAAATCCATTTTGGATAAAATTGGCGTTTTTGACGAATTGTTTTTTGCCTACTATGAGGATGTTGACCTCAGCTGGCGCGCCAACAATTTTGGTTATAAAAACGTCTATTGCCCCACCGCAAAGTGCCGCCATATCTGCGGTGCCACCACCGGCGCGGTGCGGTATAACCCATTCAAAAGCATTCAGAGCGGCCGCAACAGCATTCTGCTGCCCTACAAAAACCAGCCGGTGGTCATGCTGGTTGTCAATTTTATCCCCATGCTGCTGGGCTATTTGTTGAAAGTTATCATGTTCCGTCACCGCGGCTTCGGCAATGATTATGCCAAGGGCTATGCGGAAGCCAAGATCGCCCTGCCCAAAATCAAAAAGCCCAAATTTTACTGGCGTAATCTGCCTAACTATTTATGGTGCGAGGGCAGCATGATCGTTGGGCTGTTCCGCTACCTGGTCTACCGCGTTCAGCGCGCGCTGAAAATTACCTGAAAGATAACGGAAGCAATAGAATAAAATAAAGCATGTGATTTCCCGCCCGACAAAGGTGGAAAAAGCACATGCTTTTTGTATTTGTGGAATCGTGTTATATCTACGGCAACACCGCACAGTTCCCGCCTTGCGGCTTAAGCACCGTTCCGGCAGCTGCGGCACCTCGCTCGCCGTATCGGCACTTAGAATTATGCGGTATTGCCCTACAAATGCTTGCTGGGGTTTCGTGGATATTTGTTATTTTCTCCCGCGCTGCAATTCGATCCAAGCCAGGTCTCCGCGCTCCAGGCCGTGGATCAAAACCTCGGCAGTGGCAATGTTGGTGGCAACGGGGATGGCGCGGGTATCGCACAGGCGCAGCAGAGTAACGGCGTTCGGCTCATTGGGCCGGGCGTTGACGGGGTCGCGGAAAAACAGCAGCATATCAATTTCGCCGCAGGCAATCATGGAGGAAATCTGCTCGGCACCGCCGCGTGCACCGGGGTACAGGCAGCGAACCGGCAGCCCACAGGCATCGTGTACCACTTTGCCCGTCACGCCGGTGGCAACCAGTTCGTTCTGAGACAGAATACGCACATAGGCTGTGCAGAACTGGGCCAAAAGCTCTTTGCGGGAATCATGGGCAATCAATGCGATCCTCAAGGTGGGTGCCTCCTATAATTAGTTATTTATATAATATCATAGAATAGATTGCTGAAAAATGCAAGCCACCTTTGGTTAAACCACCCGCTAACCCCGAAAAAGCGTGCAGTGTTACCAAAAAACTTTATACGATTTTGGCAAAACCGCTTTGTGCGAATGTGCTATAATATGTACAATAAATACATAACCTGTAAGGCACCAAAAGCGCCACACAGGCAAAGGAGGAAAAACGCTATGAAAAAATCCGCACAGACCGTCATTCGGGAAGGCGCCTGTTATACTATCGCTGCCGCCAATGGCCGCGTGCTGGAAGTTGCCGATTTCAACACCGAGAACGGCGCATCCATCCGCCTGTGGAGCTATGAGGGTCAGCCTTGGCAGCAATGGATTTTTGAGGAAGCCGCCGAAGGCCAGTACCGCATCAAAAACCGCTTTACCGGCAAGGTGATGGACCTGGCCATGAGTGGTGTTGTGAACGGAACCTGGGTGCACCAGTGGGAGAAAACCACCGGCAAGGGCCAGCGGTGGGAGATTGTTCCCGCCGATGGCGGCAAGGCTAAGATCCGCAATGTGCTGGCTGATAAGGTAATTGACCTGGTAGGCATGCGGGTCGATAACGGTACCCAGGCCCAGATCTGGCAGGATGTGTTTGGCGAAAACCAGCTGTGGAGCATCCAGCCCGTGCCGGATAAGCTGCTGCAAAAGGATATGCCAAAGCCGGAACCCAAGAAAACGGCCCCCAAGTCCACCCGCACCCAGACCGGCACCGGCCGCGCCAAAAAGACCGGCGGCAAAGGCGGACGCCGCGCAGCCAAGTAAAGCAGAGAAAACCGAATAAATAAAATTGAAACAGCCCGCTCATCCGGCAACAAACGGATGGACGGGCTGTTGCGGTTACATTTTGAAAGCCAAACTTTACTGGCGGATCATGCGGTAGCCAACGCCGATGTGGGTCTGGATATAGCGGGGGTGGCTGGGGTCTTCCTCAATTTTTTTACGCAGCGTTGCCATAAATACGCGCAGGGACGGCGTATCCGATGCGGCCGGGCTGCCCCAGACTTCGTTCAGCAGATAGTTGTGGGTCAGCACTTTGCCGGTGTTCTTGGCCAGCACGCAGATCAGCTTGTACTCAATGGGGGTCAGGTGAATCTCCGTTCCGCCGCGGTACACACAGCCTGCGGCATAGTCAATGCGCAGTTCTCCGTTCTCGTATATGCTGGCCTGGTCACCTGCGCGGGAAGTATCGTACCGCACACGGCGCAGCGCCACGCGCAGCCGGGCCAAAAGCTCCTCTACGCTGAACGGCTTGGTCAGGTAATCATCTGCACCGGCATCCAAGGCGGATACTTTGTCGGTATCATCACTGCGGGCCGAAACCACCAGAATGGGCACGTTGCTCCACCCGCGAATCTTGCGGATCACATCAATACCGTCCATATCCGGCAGGCCAAGGTCCAGCAAAATTACATCAGGCCGTGCCGAAGCAGCTTCCAACAGGGCACCGGCTCCGTTCTGTACACGGTGGTACTGATAATTGCGGGTTTCCAGTGTGGTGGAGATCAGCCGTGCAACAGCCGGGTCATCCTCCACCACAAGGATCAGCGGTTTATTCATACAGGGTCACCTCAGTTCGCGGGAGTGTAAAACGGAAGCAGGCACCGTGCGGTGCAGCGTTCTGTACATTGATCACACCGCCATGGGCGGCAACAATGGAACGGCACAAGGCCAGCCCAAGACCCAGCCCGCGGCGGCCATCGCTGCGGGTTTTGCCAAGGGTATAAAACATATCAAACAGCTTGTCCCGGCTTTCTTCCGGGATGCCGGGGCCGTCATCCGTTACGCAGATGCGGACAAATTTACCCTCCGGCGCGGCGAAAAGCTCGATGCGGGAATGTTCGGGGGTATATTTGATGGCGTTGTTGATGAGGTTCACCAGCACCTGCTCGATCAGCTGGGCGTCCATATCGGCCATCAGCAGGTCATCCGCCACGTTGGTCACAATGGTGTGGTGGGCGGCGTCATGGTCTAAATGAGCCAGTACATCGTCAAAAATGTCTTGAATCAGCTCCGGCTGAATGCGCAGGTTTACCTGGCCGTTCTCCATCCGGGTGATGGAAAGCAGATTTTCCACCAGATGGTTCAGCCAGTTGGCGTCCTCATAAATTGCGGCAGAAAGCTCCCGGCGCTTTTCCTCGGTCAGCAGGGGATTTTTCTCGGTCAAAATCAGCGCGTTGCCGGAAATGCTTGTCAGCGGGGTGCGCAGGTCATGGCTGATGCTGCGCAGCAGGTTGGCGCGCAGCTGTTCCTGGCGGGCAGCTTCCTCAATTTCGCGCCGGGCGCGGTTGGAGGCTTCTTTTTCCAGCGCCAGGGAACACACATCCAGGATGGATAATGCCAGATTGTGCTCATAGGTGCTGAACTCATGCAGCGCCGGGCAACTGCGGTAATCCGTCTGGGCGGGAGGGGGCAGAATCAGGGTTCCCGGTGCAATGTGCTCCGGTGCGGGGGCAAAGCAGACCGGGCGCTCCAACAGCTTGCCCAACTGGGTGGCCGTTATCCGCAGAATGGCGTCAGGGTCCTCGGCCCCCAACAGGCTGCGGCTGGCTTCCAGCAGCACCTGCGAAGCATAGGCTTTGCGCTCGCTTTGGGCGGCCTGTACCTTGATACGCCCCGTCAGCGAGGAGCAGAGCAGCGAAACGCAGAGCATGACCACTGCCGTTACCATGTCGTCTGACCGGATGCGGAACTGCATAAAGGGGTCAATGAACATATAGTTGACCAGCATCACCGAGAACAGCGAAGCCACGACGCCGTACACCAACCCCGATGTAAAGACGTTGATATACATGACGCCCAGGATATAGGTCAGGATATAGTTGGAAGAAACAAAATCCAGCCGGAAAAATACCCAGCTTGTCAGCGTACACAGCGCAAGGACCAATGCGGTCAGGGCGCAGTCCCGCAGCCAAAGCAAGGCAGGTTCGCGTTGCGGCATGGGTGCAGGCTCCTTTCCACTACAGGGCAGGGAATGTAGCAAGGCGGCCCAGCACTGTATTTATCCTATTATAACATATTGCCGAACTCTTTGATACAAACGGAATAATCTTTATATAAATTTAATGTAGGCCTACCCGATCCGCGGCAGCCCCGGCACTTTTTTGCACGCTAGGCGGGGCATTGGTTGAAATCAGGCCGCAAATCGGTTATACTATTTTGTAATAATTGGATTGTTCTGCCCTGCGGGCGGTATTGCCATATAAAAAGGAGTGTTTTTACAATGTCCCATACCGTTATGGTGACCGGTGCCGATGGCTTTATCGGCAGCCATCTGGCCGAAGAGCTGGTAAAAAGCGGCGAGAAAGTGCGTGCTTTCTGCCTGTATAACTCGTTTGGTTCCCTGGGCTGGATCGATACCCTGCCCCCGGAGATCCGCAATGAAATGGATATCTTTATGGGCGATGTACGTGACCCCAACGGCGTGCGTACTGCCATGCGCGGGCAGGAGCGCGTGTTCCATCTGGCTGCCCTGATTGCCATTCCGTTCAGCTACCACAGCCCGGACAGCTATGTGGATACCAACATCAAAGGCACCCTGAACGTGCTGAACGCCGCCCGTGAGCTGGGCACCCAGCGCGTGATGGTTACTTCCACCAGCGAAGTATACGGCACCGCTCAGTATGTGCCCATTGACGAGCACCACCCGTTCCAGGGCCAGAGCCCCTACTCTGCCACCAAGATCGGCGCGGACCGCCTGGCTGAAAGCTTTTACCGCAGCTTTGACCTGCCGGTTTCCATTGTGCGCCCCTTCAACACCTATGGCCCGCGCCAGAGCGGCCGCGCCATCATCCCCACCATCATCACCCAGCTGCTGGCCGGCCAGCAGGAAATCAAGCTGGGCAGCCTGACCCCCACCCGCGACTTTAACTATGTCAAGGACACCGCCCACGGCTTTATGGCCATTGCGGACTGCGATGCCGCCATTGGCCAGGAAATCAACATTGCCACCGGCGTGGAACATTCCATCGGCGATTTGGCCAATGAGCTGATTGCCCAGATCAACCCCAGCGCCAGGATCGTCTGCGAAGCCGAGCGCCTGCGCCCCGAAAAGAGCGAGGTCAACCGCCTGCTGGGCGATGCCACCAAGCTGCGCACCCTGACCGATTGGAAACCGCAGTATACCTTTGAACAGGGCCTTGCCGAAACCATTGAGTTCCTGCGCGGCAACCTGGACCAGTACAAGGTCGGCCAGTACATTCTGTAAGGGCGGTTGTAAGGAAGTTTTATGCCAATAAAATTACAAAAGCTGCCCGCCGCTGTGCGGTGGGGGCTGGCTGTGCTGTGCGCCGCCGTGTGCGGCGTGTTGTGGGCCTATTACTGGCGGGTGTTCTTTGGGCTGGATAACCGTGTGTCCCCCCTGGTGGTTACACTGGGGTGTGCGGCCTTTCTGGAAGTATGTCTGCTGGCCGGGTATTGTGTGCGGCGGTTTGCAAAAGGATTTGCGGCAAAAGGGGCCGTGTGCATCTTTTTGTGCGGGCTGCTGTTTGCATTTGCCAACCCGCCGCTGCAAACGCCGGACGAAGCCGACCATTACCTGCGCACCTATGCCATCTCCACCGGGCACTTTGATTTTGATGCTTCCCGCACCTACCCGGACGATGTGGACTACCTGCTGGAAGCGTTCCCCGGTGCATGGGTGAATGCGCATACCTCTTCCGGTGTGGGCACTGACCCCGATACCGGGGCGGAAAAAGCCTATAACACCGCGGGCTATGCCCTGAAGCAATACGGCAAGGACGGCGCAGTGCAGAGCATGGCGGACAGCTTTGCCCTGTACCTGGCGCACGATGTGCGGGATTCTGTGCCGGACCCAGTCAGCGAGCCGGTCAGCTTTCTGGTCATTCCATTCCTGCCGGGCGCGGTCGGTATGGCGCTGGCACGCCTGCTGGGCTTTGGCGCGCTGGGCTGCCTATATGGCGGGCGCATCGTCAACCTGCTGGCCTACACGCTGTTGTGCGCGTTGGCGCTGGCCAAAGCGGAGCGTTACCGCCCGGCCTTTGCGGCCATTATGCTGCTGCCGATGTCGCTTTTTATGGGGTCGTCGCTGAGCTATGATGCAACTCTGCTGGGCTGCTATTACCTGATGCTTGCCCTGCTGACCCGCAGGGAGTGGGACACCCGGACGGTGGGCATTTACACCGCCGCCTGCATCTTTGTCAATATCGCCAAACCGTACCTGAACCTTTTGTGGGTGCTGCCTATCTTTTTGGTGGCAAAGCGGGAATGGCACGCCAAGGGACGCCGCCCGCTGTGGGCGCTGGGCGGCTTTGGCGGTGCTATGGCCGTTACCCTGCTGACGGAATGGTACGGAACGGCGTTCCGCTATAACTATCCCATGATTGAGCGCCAGGGCGGCAGCACGGTAAACAGCGGTGAACAGCTGGCCTTTGTGCTGCGCAACCCTCTGCGGACCATTGCTGCGTTCTGGGGGACCCTGGGAGAGAATGATTTCTTTATTGGGCAGCTCGGCCTGTTCGGCTGGAAGGACCTGCCCATCAGCTTTTTGAACCTGACCGGCCCGCTGGTGCTGCTGTTGGCCGCCCTGCTGGCTGCTGCGCAGCCAAAACGCGCCGATGCGTTCCCCACCCGCCGCCGCGTGGGCGGGGTGGCGCTGCTGGCGCTGGTGTACGCCGCCGGTGCCATGGCAGCCATGTATATCACCTATACCCCGGTGGGCATGGTGCGCATTGTGGGGCTGCAGGCGCGGTATTTCCTCTGCGTCTGGCTGGCATTGCTGCCCGCCCTGGCCGTACTGCTGCGCAAAACCATCTGCCCCGCCATCACGGAAGAAAAGGCCGAAGCGGCCATCACCCCGCTGTGCGCCTGCTATGCCGTTTTTGGCGCTGTGCTGCTCTTCCAGCACTACTTTGTGGGGCCGGTGTACGTCGTATACGCGTGAGCTGGCTTACGCGTATATGAGAGAATAGTTAAAAAGAATAATGGCAGTGTGCCCGTGGTACGATCAAATCTGCGGTTTTTCGCAGCTTTTGCGTGATAGTCTGCGAATATAGAATCAGCCTTTATATGCTACCTTGCTCCAAATTTCTGAGCCGCCCACCGGGCGGCGGTCCACCGCTAATGATTCATTGCTAATTACTAATTTAATTCTGATTCCGGGAGGTGCTGTACCGTGCAGATTGTATTCGGCCTGCTGTTTTTGCTGTTCTTCTCCGCATGCTGTCTGTGCGTGGCGGCATGCACCCGGTTCGATGCCGCCCTGCTGCCGCTGCCTGCCTTGTGCGGGTCAGTCGTGGTGCTGTATCTGCTTTCCCTGCTGGGGCTTTTGCAGTTCGGCCATTTTATCATCATGGCGGTCTGGCTGGCCGGCGGGGTCTACTTTGGGGTGCGTGCCGGGTGGCGGGCTATCCGGCAGGCACTGTTCAGCCCCGGCTTTTTGCTGTTTGTGGGCGGCAGTTGTTTTTTGTGGGTGCTGTTTGCTTTGCAGCAGCCCATGTTTACCCAGTGGGATGAATTTACCGCCTGGGGCCTTGCCCCCAAGATGGTGGCGGAGCGCGCTGCGCTGTATGTGGCGGATCCCATCAACCTGACGGCGAGCTTTACCTACCCGGCAACCAGCCTGGTTTCCTATCTCTTCCAGCGCGTACCGGGCCAGTTTTATGAATGGCAGTGCCTGGCCGGGCTGGATATTTTGTTCCTGGCCTGCATTGCCCCGGCGGCAGCCATGCCGCGCAAAAACTGGGCGGGTGCTGTGTTGGTGTTTGCTGCGGGCTTTCTTCTGCCGTTCTTTTTCAGCGTGGTTCCGGCGGGCACCCCATCCACCATTTACGCCAACGCCATGGCGGATACCCCCCTGGCGCTGCTGTTTGGCGGAACCCTGTGCCTGTATGCCGCGGCGGGCGGGCGCAAAACCGGCTTTTTTGCCTGTGCCATGCCACTTGCCGTGCTGACCATGACCAAAGATATCGGTTTTGCCTATGCCTTGATCGTTACGTTCCTGATCGGGCTGGATCAGCTGTTCGGTACGCCGCACCCGGATACAAAGCCTGCCCGCATTTTCGGCGTATCGCTGGCAAAATGCAGTATTCTGGCGGCGGTGGTGCTGGCGGTGTTTATCAGCTGGAACCGCTATACCGCCGCCGTGACCCCAACCGAAACCACTGGGGCCAGCGTGGGCAGCGCGGGCCTGAGCTATGGTGCTGTGCTGACCGGCGGCATCAAGCAGCTGCTGGGCATTGGGCGCGAAGAACGCTTTGCCCAGATTATGCAGAGCATGGGCCAGGCATTTTTGTACCGCCGCGTCTGTTTGGTGGGCGCGCCCATCATGGCCGTCAGCTGCATTCTGCTGCTGTTCACGGCGGCTTTTGTGGCAGCGCCTGCCGGTGCTGCACGCCGCCGCACCGTGGTTGGCTTTGTGGGCGGGGCGTTCTGCTTTGCCGCGCTGTATCTCTTCCACCTGATTTTGTACTTCTACAATTTCTCCGAAGCCGAAGGTTCCGCCTTGAAGGACTATGAGCGTTATATCGCGCCCTACCTGCAGGGGTGGATGCTGTACGGCTTCTGTGTGCTGGGCTTTGCGGTGGGGCAGGGCAGCGGCGCGGCGCAGCGGCTGGGCCGTGCGGCGCTGGGGCTGGCCGCTGCGGCAGTGCTGGGTATTTTTGCCTGGCGCGGTGTGCCCGCAGCCGGGTTCTGGACCAACGCCGACAGCCTGTACACCCTGCGCCGCGATGTAAAGAACCGCGCTGAAGCAATGAACACCGTGCTGGACTGGCCGGACCGCGTGCTGGTCATCAGTCAGGGCGATGATGCCACCCGCTGGTACTACTACAAGTATGAGCTGACCGCCAAGGTGGTCAACGGCTATGGCGGTACCTGGTGGGGCAACGATGATTATTCCAGCCGGTGGGACTCCGACTTTATGAACCTGGTGGAAAGCCTGAACTGGACCTTGTATGACTTTGAGGCGGTCTGCACCGCAGACTCTCTGACCGCCTATATGGAAGAAAAGCAGATCGACTACCTGCTGATCGACCGCGCGGACGACTATCTGGAGCGGGAGTTCAGCAGCCGGTTCGAAGGCGGGCTGAAAGCTAATATGCCCGCAACCCTTTACCGGTTTGAAGGCCGCAGCAAGCCTATCGCCTTTACCCCGGTGGCTGTGGCAGAAAGCGGGGTGGTACAATGAAAGATAAACGCCCAACCAAGCGTTTTGCCGCCCCCGCCCGTGCGGGCCGCCCGCTGCGCCCCCAGCAGCTGCTGATATTGGCATATGCCGCCGCTGTTATTGTGTGGCTGGTGTACGTGCTGGTGGGCAGCGCTGTGATGCTGAACCATAAAGCAGACGGCACTATGGTGACCCGCACCCTGACGGCGGATGACCTGGAATTTGAAAGCTTTGTCAATTATGATGACGATGAATGGCATACCGCGCCGGTGGATGAACCCGGCTGGTATCTTTCCACCGACAACGACCCGCACATCATCTGGCGGGGCGAAGCCTGGCTGGAAACGGTGGAGCTGGACGCCGTGCACTACCTGCCGTCCGGCAGCGTAGCATTGTATTACCTGCGCCCCGGCCAGACCGAGTACAGCGAGACCCAGAAAGTTTTTGCCCGCGTGAGCGGCGAAAACCAGTATACCTTTGACCTGGGCGGCCTTACCGTGACCGGGCTGCGCATTGACCCGGACAGTGTGGGCGGCGTGCCTACCCGGCTGGACGGCGTGGTGCTCAACCCGGTGCAGCCGTGGTACCTGCGCTTTGTGCCAAACGGCGGCCAATGGCTGCTGCTGTTGTTTGCCCCGGCTGTGGGGGCTGCGTTTGCCTGCCTTGCCGTTGATGTTTTCCGCAAAAAGTAAAAAAGAGCCCTGTGGGGCGGTGCGCCCATGGCTTGGGGGCACACCCGCAGGGCTTTTATGTTGTATAAAATGGTGATTCTATGGAGCTGCTTTGCATCTTTGCCGCGCTGGCGGTGCTGTTTTTGTTCTGCGCGTTCCTAACGCTCAAATGTAACCTGCATGCTGCGCTGGCCCCGCTGACCGCGCTGGGCATTGCCGTTGCCTGGCTGACGGCTGCGGGCGTGGCAAACCTGCTGCTGCCCGGCACTGTGCTGCTGTGGGCGGTGTTTGCGGGCAACGGCGTGTGGGCGCTGGTGCCCCACAAAGGCCAGCGCCCGGCCTACCGCCGCCTGGTTACACCGGGGGCGGTGCTGTTCTGGGGCATGGCGCTGGCATTTGCGGTGTACTTTTTCATCCGCCAGCCGCTGGCAACCAAGTATGATGAACTCAGCCTGTGGGCTACCGCCGTAAAGGTGACCAAGGCGGATAACCGCCTGTATGCCCTGGCTACCCTTGGAACCCCCTGGCCCCAGACCCAGAACCCCGGCCTGCCGCTGCTCTCCTACTTCTTCCAGTTTTTGGGCCATTATGCAGACTGGAAGATCTATGTGGCGTATGATGTGCTGGCCGCCGCCGTGTTTGCCGCGGTGCTGGGCGGGCTGAACTTCCGCCAGTACCGCATTGCGGTGCCGCTGGCAGCAATCTGCTGGTTTGCCCCCTGGTTTTTGACGGTGTATAACCATACGATCTATCTGGATACCACTTATATGACCGCCTATGGCGATGTGCCCGCGGGCCTTGCACTGGGCGGCGCTGTGGCGCTGTGGCTGGCGCTGCGCAAAACCGGCGGCCCCAAGTGGGCCGTACTGCCGGTACTGGCGCTGGCGGCCAACATCAAGGCCAACACCTTTGTGCTGTCCCTGGTGGCGGCGGGGCTGATGGCTGTGGATGCCTGGCTGTTTGCGGAGCACCCCTTCAAAAAGGGCCTTGCCCGCCGCACCGGCTTTGCCATTGCCTGCTTTGCCGCGCCCATGCTAATCTATTATTTCTGGAACATCCGCTATGTGGGCATTCTGGTTGCCAAAAGTGCCAGCGAGGGCGGCACCGGCGAAACCAGCGCCCCCTTGTCCGCTGTGGTCATCAACGGCATCAAGATTTTGCTGGGCCAGCCGGTGGAGGGCTTTTACGCCGAGCGCCAGAGCCAGTTCACCCAAGCCATGGCCGATATGGGCCACCAGTTCTGGACTTCGGATGGTCGGCTGAGCATGATCGGCCAGGGCCGCAATGTTGTGGTGCTGATTCTGCTGGTGTTCTTGGTGGCGGCTATCTGCGCCAGAGGCCGCCAGCTCAAGCTGCGCATTGGCTGCATCGGGGTGCTGTCCCTTGCATGCTTTGTGGGGTATAACCTCATGCTGGCGCTCAGCTATGGCTTTATTTTCAAGCCGGATCAGGCCGTGGGGCTGGTGGATTATAACCGCTATATCTATACCTACTATATCGGCTGGTTCTTTATGGCGCTGGCCTGCTGGAGCACCGCCCTGCAAACCGCGGATGGCGAACAGAAAGCCCCGGCCCGCCGCTGGATTGCCCTGGCGGGCCAGGCCGGTGTTCTGCTGATGGCCGCTGCCATGCTGGTGCGGGTGAACGGCATGATCCTGCCGCAGCTTTCGGTGCTGGGTTTCTCGGATGGCGAATTCGCCGACCGCAAGACCGCCCGCGCCGAAGCTGACTGGCTGTGCAGCGATTACCTGAACGAAAACGACCGCGTGTTTTTTGTCAGCCAGGGGGATAACGGCGAACACTGGTTCTCTGCCGTGTTTGATTTTTACCCCGTCCTGGTGGATTACTCCGGCGTGGGGGCCACGCAGGAGGGCGGCGGCGGAACCTTCGGCCTGCCGGAGCTGGAACCGCAGGAGGAGGGCGTGAAGCAGCGCTACTACCACCCCTACACCGCTGAACGCCTGGATGAAACCGTGCGTGCCAACGGCTGTACGGTGCTTTACCTGCAAAAGATCGACGATATCTTTGTGCAGAGCTATCAGAACCTGTTTACCGACCACCTGGCCGCTGCGCAGGCGGGGCAGACCCTGCTCTACCGCGTAACGGATGCCGGGTATGAGCCGGTCACAATGCAGATGAGCAAGGAGGCGGCCCAATGAAAGAGATGACATGGAAAAGCCGCCTGAACCGACTGTTTGCCCATCGCTTTGCCTTGCCGGTGCTGTGCTGGTGCGCGGCGCTGGTGTTCTGGCTGGTGCAGGGTGCGGTGGCCTTTGCGGGGGACAGCTCCGCCAAGGCAAAAGGCACCCTGACTGAAACCTCGATCCCCATTGAAAGCTGGCAGCTGGCCGAGCTGACCTGGGGGGAGCCGGGGGAGAACAGCGCACCCCAGGGCCAGCTGATTACCACAGGCGGCGACCCGCAGATGATTTTGGAGGATGTATCCGGCCGCGTGGTGCGTACCGTGAGCTACAACGTGGAGTTTGACGGCGATTCCCGCGAAATGTGCCTGTATTACACCACAAAAACGGGGGAGCCCTACAGCCAGGACCGCCGCGTCTTCCCCAAAGTGCTGGCAGACGGCACCTATGTGTACACCCTGCCGCGCACCCAGATCGTGGCACTGCGGCTGGATCCCTGCAGCCCCGATGAAAACAAGACCGTGGGCCTGACCTTTACTCCGCAAAGCATTACCCTGAACGCCGCCAGCACCCTGCCCGGCGGGGCAGATTACTTTATCCCCGCCTGGTACCAGCTGTTCGGCCTGATCGTGTACCCCGCCCTTGCCGCCGCCGCATTGGATTGGCTGTGGGCCGTGGGCAGACAGCTTGCCAAAAAGAAACAATAACCCGACAATAGCCTGATACAACAAAGCACCGTGCCGCAAGCAGGAGAACCCCCTGCATGGCGGCACGGTGTTTGTTGTTGGTATGGGTGAAATCAGCAAAAGGCATCCCCCAGCCGAGAGCGAATGTATTCCAGGAACGCGGTAGATGCTGGGGCATATTGCCATCGGGTGGTGCTGTCCTGGGCATTGTTCCCGGCCATGGTGGCCACCGGCACCGACAGGATCTTCGCCAACCTGTTCTGGATGGGGGTGATGATCTGGAGGAAATGAAAAGCGGGCTAAGCAGCCAAAAAGGAATCACAATGTTGAGGCAACACCGCACAATTCCCGCCTTACGGCTTAAGCACCGCTCCGGCGGCTGCGGCACGGCATCTGCGTTGCCAAAATGCTCGATAATGTCGGGTTGCGGTA
>NZ_PSQF01000047.1:0-23351 GCF_003324125.1 Subdoligranulum sp. APC924/74
TTGGCAACGCAGATGCCGTGCCGCAGCTGCCGGAGCGGTGCTTAAGCCGCAAGGCGGGAATTGTGCGGTGTTGCCTTAGGTTTGTGGCGTGGAACCACCCCTCACCGGCTTTTGCCGGAGCTCCCCTCCAGGGGAGCCAATCTCTTACTTTAGGTCTGAGGTGGCTCCCCTAGAGGGGAGCTGGACGCGAAGCGGCCTGAGGGGAGGTTTCCCGCTGCCAGGCTAAAAATTTGCAGGGAACGACACCTGCATCGGCCCGCATGACGGGCCTTGCCAAATATTTTGCCCCTGAATACCGCAAACACCCGCGGGCGCACAATCTGCGCCCCTACGGGTGGGCAGCCATTAAAACCTGATGATTTCATTCCAAATGTGTGGTAGGGTTGGGTGACCCTATCCTACCGTGAAAAAAATGCCGATTGTGCTGTACCGATTATCCCTTTTTCCGATTGAACCCAATATACAGCACCAGCCATGCCGCCGCCACGCACACCAGGGTAATCAACCCCAGCATCTGCCAGCTGTGCACCAGGTTGGGCACGGTGGCATCGTACATCGGGCTGTCCAGTCCTGCTTTCAGCCAGGAAAGGCGGTCGTTCAAATCGGTGGAAGCGCCCAGCGCCCCCATGCCCCAGCGGCAGACAATGATATAGCTGATGGCCGTCAGCGCGCCGGTCATACTGAACATAACGCCGCTGAACACCACCTGCCCGATGATGAGCACCAGCACCAGCAGCACCGCGGCTTCGCTGCTTTTCAGGCTGGCAGATACCAGCAGGCCCATGGCACTGGATGCTGCCATGAGCAGGAAAATCGTAATGAAGATTTCTACATTGGTATCCAGCAGCAGGTGGTTTTGCGGAATATGGATGATCTCCACAAAGCCTGCCGTCAAAATGCCCGCCTGCACGGCTTCCACCAGAAACAGGGTGATGGCCTTGCTGAGCACCGTTGCCAGCAGCGAAACGCCGACGCTGGCTTCACGGAAGATAATCTCCCGGTCTTTACAGATCTCGCGGTAAGAGTTCAGCAGCCCCATAAAGGACGCCATGGCGCACACAATGAACAGCACCGTGCGGCTGCCGATGTTGATCAGGTTGGAGGTAAAGCAGTCCGGCTCCCCCACCAGCTTGATGACAAGCACCATCAGCGGGGCCTGCAAAATCAAGCTGCCAAGGGTCAGCTTCTGGTTCCAGATCAGCTGAAAATTGCGGGAGATGAGCACCGCCAGCTGGCGCAGCAGCTTGCCGATTTTTACGCTTTGCATCGTTTTTCCGCCTCCTTGGCTGCTGCCGGGAACCGCGCTGCAAGGCGATTGAATTCCGGGCTGGTAAAGTATTTCCGGCGGTAATATTCCACCTGTTCGGGGTCGTGCAGCTTTTCAAAAATATCGCTGGTCAGTTCCACATCAAAATATTCATCCATCGCTTCGGGCGAACCATAATAGCACAGCACGCCGCCCGTACCCAAAAAGGCGATCTTATCGCATAGATTGATGTTGGACATGTTGTGGGTAACCATCAGCACGGTGCAGTTTTCGTGGCTCAGCTTGCGGCACAGCTCCATCATGCTGCGGTCCAGATCCGGCGAAAGCCCGCTGGTGGGCTCGTCCAATATCAGCAGCCGGGGCGAAGCCAGCAGTTCCATGGCGATGGAAACCCGCTTTTTCTGCCCGCCGGAAAGGTTTGCAATCATCGTTTTTTCCCGCCCGCCCAGGTCAACGGCTTCAATGGCGTGGGCCACAGCAGCTTTGATCTCGGTGCGGGTGGCATCGCGTGCAATGCGCAGCTTGGCGGTGTAGGTCAGGCTTTGTTCCACCGTCAGCTCGTCGTGCATAATGTCTTTCTGCGGCACATAGCCCAGCACGGCATCAAAGGCATTGCGGTTGCCGCGGGTGTCAATACCGTCAAAGCAGACGCTGCCGGAGGTGCAGGGCGACGCCCCGGTGATGCAGCCCAACAAACTAGATTTGCCGGTTCCGGAACCGCCCACCACAACCACAAAGCTGTTGGGTTCCACCCCCATGCTAGTGCCGTCCACAATGTTCAGCGGCTTGCCGGTGTTGCGGTTTTTGACGGTTTTATACACATCCAGCAGTTCAATGCTGATGCCCACCTTATGCTCATGGTAGTGCAGCATTCCGCCGGAAAATGCAAACACCTGGGTGGGCACATTGATGACAGCGCCGTCCGTCAGCAGCTCATTGCGCACGCGGGTGCCGTTCAGGTAAGTACCGTTGGTGGAGCCAAGGTCATTCAGTTCATAGTGGCCGTCCTTATACACCACCTCGCAGTGGTGGCGGGAAACACGGTCGCTGGTCAGCTGCACATCGCAGTCCTCGCCGCGGCCGATCAGGATGCGGCGCTTGCGGCGCACATCCAGCTCCCGCAGCACGGTGGCGTTGGGCGTTTCCCGCCGCAGGGCGGCGGTACCCTCGCCCTGGCGGATTTCCTCCACGCGGAAGGTGATTTCCTGTGTGGTTTCGTTGCCGTCGATATTCAGGCCGATCACATCCCCCGGCTGCAGGGTCACTTCCTCACCGGAATGGATATAGCGGTTATTGTACCAGGTGCCGCAGGTCGTGGAGCCTGCGTCCTGCATCAGCCAGGCATTGTTTTTGTATTCGATTGTGAACTGGTGTTCCCCCACGTTGTTGCGGCGCAGCACAAAGCTGCAATCGCGCCCACGGCCAAACACAAAGGGAGCTGCCGTGCTGGAAAGGGTCAGCTTTTGGCGGTTGCGCCGCTCGCTGACGGTTAAAATAATCTCACTGGCCAAGGGAGTCACTTCCTCTCTTTCGGCGCTGCATTCCAATTGAACTCCGGCCCACACAGCGGCACAAAACGCAGCTGTGCGCCGCCTAAAGCAAAGGTATCCTCCGCTGTCAGCGGCATTTTTTCAATCAGGCTTTTTCCGTTCAGGGTGCACAGCTCGTTGGAAGATCCCGGCAGCGCACACCAGTTGTTATCCTGTGGGTCATACACCACAATGCCGCGCCGCACCGCAAGCGGGCTGTTGGCATCCAGCACGGCGGGGTCCCCGGCCGCATCCACCCCCAAAAAGTTTCGGCCTTCGCCCAAACGCAGGTCCTGCCCGCGGGCGGGGCCGTCCAGTACCACCAGCCAACCGGCCACCGGGCCTTTGGGTGCGGCAAGGTCAACCTCGGCAGCGGTGCCGGGCTGAGCAATGGCGCTGCCGGCCTCCAGCCCGCCATTGCAATAGGGGCATTCGGGGTGTTTATCGGCATCATAAAAATGGCCGTTGGGGCATTTGGTCAGTTTCATCATTTTCCTCCTTCGGGCGCGTTTACAGCACAAGCCGCAGGGTGGTGCGGCCAATTTTTATGGTATCGCCGTTTTGCAGGCGGTATTCTCCGCCGATGGGGTCGCCGTTCACCATCACGGCGGCTCCATCCAGCGGGCGCAGGGTCACGCCGCTGCTTTCCACTTCCAGCACCGCGTGCTGGGGGCGGGTGCGGCCATCCGCCAGGCAGAGGTCACACTGGGCGGCATCGCTGCCGATAATCAGGCTGCTTTCCACATAGGCGGACCAGCGGGTTTCTGCAATGCCCCGCCGGGTAGAAAGGTACAGGGTGATCCACCGCCTCGGCAGGCTCTGCTGCACGGGGGCGGCATCTGTCAGCAGGTGTTCGGCTTCGGCCAGCTTTTCCTCAGTGCGCTCCTTGCGGCCGCGCAGCAGGGCTGCCGCGGCCAGCACCACCAACAGCCCGCCCAGAATAATGGCAGGCAGCCGGAATCGTGCCAGATAGAACGCCCTGTCCTTGGGCCAATCCTCCACGGTAAAGCGGTATACGGTGCCGGAATCGCTCACGTTGGCCGCGGTCATGGCGCTGGTCATCTTGTTCAGCTTAATGGTATAGGTTCCCTGGTACAGCGGCTCGGTGTACAGCGAAACACTTCTGCCGTCCGCGCTGGCAATGGCCTGTTTAACTTTTACATGCCAGCCCCAGATATCCTCGCTCTGAATGCTGTAACAGGTCAGGTCCTCCGCACGGCCCACGGCCTGGTTAAACCGAATGGTCATGGCATAGCGGCCGTGCAGCGTCACGCTTTCCACCGCCGGTTTGGCCAGGCGGTGGCCCATATACACGGTAGCGTTGGTTTTCACTGCGCTGCCCAGCTGCGGCACGCTCAGGGTCAGCACATCCAGGCGCTCGCCGTAAAAATTTTCATCCACCGCGGTTTTGATCTCCAGCGCATTGGCAAGGGCCTGCTGTTTTTCAGCCAGGGTATCGGCCAGTTCGCTTTCATGCACCACATCCAGCTTATCGCCGCCCAGGGCCTGGCCCAGCTCGGCAAGGGGGTTGTCATCATCCACCGTCACAAAGATATCCAGCGGCATGTTCAGGCGGCTGGCGGCATCTTTGGCCACAGCGCCCAGCAGAGCTGTGCTGGTAGCGGTATTGCCCGCTTCCGTCAGGGCAAAGATCACCTTGCGCGGCGCAATGCTCTGGTAATTTTCGTTGATATCGTTATAAATTATTGTGGCTGCCTGCACCAGATTGGGCTCGTTCTCTTCCTGGCTTTCCAACGCGTCCACGGCGTTCACTGCCGCCCTGGTATCAATGGTCGCGGGCAGAACGCAGGCTGCATCCCCGGCCAGGGTATACAGCATAATCTGGTCCTTTGCGCCTTTGGCGCTGATCAGCCGCCGCAGCGCAATGCGGTATTCTTTCAGCGTGTTTTCGTCCACACTGTTGTCCACCGCCAGTACATAGCAGATCGGCTCGTTCGCCATGCCGATGTTGCCGGTGGGGATCTTTTCATCCCCCAGGTACAGCTCCACCCCTGCCGCCCGCACAAGGTCCGGGCTGATGGGCTGGCCTTGTGCATCCGTTGCCTGAACAAACACGTCCAACTCCGGCACGTTGACATAGATCTGCTCAATGGAAAATTCCCCGATCGTGGTGCCTAATGCTTTGGGCGCACACAGCAAAGCTGCCATGACTGCAGCAACAGCCATGGCAACCAAAACCTGTGTGAATTTTTTTACCGCAGCAATTTTCACTTACAGGCTCCTATTCTTTACATTACATTGTTTACAGTTCTGTGTCCAAGGCGCATCTGAAAACAAAGAAAATGACAACTATTTCGCAAGCGCAAGATGGATTCCAAGGGCAATACCGCATAATTCTAAGTGCCGATACGGCGAGCGAGGTGCGGCAGCTGCTAAGCCAAAAGCGCAGATAATACTTTGTGTATTATCGAGCATTTTGGCAACGCAGATGCTGTGCCGCAGCCGCCGAAGCGGTGCTTAAGCCGCAAGGCGGGAATTGTGCGGTGTTGCCCAAGGTTTTTAACGCAAAATCCGGCTGCGTTTGTAGAAATAGGCTACATTCTCGTCTTTTCAGATGTCCTGCAGTCCATGCTGCTCCCGCATGCGGCGCAATGCGCACAGGGCGCGCATTGCCTTTTGGCGGGCGGCGCGCTGTTTGGCGGCTTCCGGCGTTTCGGGCTGGGGCTCTTCCGGCACGGCGGGCGCTTCTTCTTCGGCTTCAGGCTCCTGCGGCTTTTCCCGCGGGGGAAGCGGCATGGCCGGGGCGTCCAGCTCGTCCTCTTCCTCAAAGCTGGGCATTACCGGGGCCATCGGCGTGGCGGAAGGCGGGGTATCGTCCGGGCGCGGGGCATCCGCCGGGCGCACAATGGGCGAAGAGAAGATGGCCCCCGGCACTTCAGTCAGCGCCGGACCGGTCTGATGGTTGGGGTCCCCGGTGGGATGATCCGGCTTATCCTCGGTCTTTTCCGGTTCGGGTGTTTCTTCTGTCTTCGGCTGTTCTTCTGTTTCAGCCTCCGGCGCTGCGTTTTCCGGCGTTTCTTCCTCCGGCTGCACGGCTGCGGGCTCTGCCGGGGCGGCAGCTTCTTCCTGTTTTTCCACTTCCTGCGGGGCGGTGCTCTGCTGGCTCAGGGTTTCGGGTTCGTCCTCCTCCCCGGCAGCAGCGGCCTGGGCGCGCAGTTCATCCACCGCGCGGGCCACCGTTTCGGGGCTTAAATCCAGCGCAGCTTCCGGCGTAGGCACGGTGTGCAGCTCCGGCAGCTCGGTTTCCAGCTCGCGGTCCGCGTTATCGGCAGCGCGGGCTTCGGCGGCGGGGTCATTGGCAATGGCTTCGTTCTGCAGGTTCAGCAGCTTGCGGCTCATCAGGCCAAGGTAGTCAATCAGCGCGGCACGCTGGGCCTCCATCTCCCGCACTTCGGCACGCAGGTTGTTCAGCCGCAGCTGGTGGGCGTTCTGGATCTCATTGGCTTCCGCAGCGGCGGCATCCACCAGCTTTTGTGCCTGGGCTTTGGCCTGGTCGCGGGCCGAAACATCCATCGCCTGGGCTTCGGCCTGGGCGTCCTCCTTGATCTGGTCGGCGCGCACATGGGCGTTGGCCACAATGTCCTCCGCCTTCTGGCGTGCTTCCTGCATGATCTCTTCTTTGCCATTTTCCAGCGCATTGCGGGCATCGTCCAACTCACGGCCCTTGATGCGCAGGGCGGCTTCGGCCTGGTCGGCACGTTCCTGCAATTTTTCTTTTTCTTTTTGCAGGCTGCCGTTCTTCAGCCGCAGAACGGCCACCTGGTCGTTCAGCGAATGGTTGCGCTCCTGTAGGGCGGAAACCTGGGCGTCCAGGCTTTCTTTCTGGCGTGAGTATGTAGAGCTGCTGCCCGCCAGCGCAGCGTTCTGGCCGGAAAGCCGGTTGTTCTGGGCGGTCAGGGTCTGGCAATGCTGCTGCAATGCAGCGTTTTCCTGTTCGGCCTTGCGGGCCTGGGCTTCGGCCCGGCCAAGGCGCTGTTCATATTCCGTGCAAAGGGCCTGCAGTGCCGCACGCACATCGTCCGGCTCATAGCCGCCAAAGCGTGCTTTACGCATTCCACTCTGCTCCATAAAACGGGTCACATCAATTTTCGGCACGGTATTTTGCCCCCTCCTGCTCCGGGCAGCAGCACGGCAAAAGCTTTTTGTGCAGTTTTGCAATCCTGCGCCTGGGCAAACGTACATTATTAAGTAATATTATACCAATTTCCCTTGTGGTGTGCAACTAATTTGTGTGATGTATGAAAAGTAAAAGGAATCGGCTGAATTTCCGCTCTTTCCGCCGCATCTTGGGGTGGGCGGTGTAAAAAATGTAAAAACCGCACCGCTGGTGCAAAATCTGGGCCGGGGGGCTCGTATGATTTAAGGTAACACCGCACAATTCCCGCCTTGCGGCTTAAGCACCGCTCCGGCAGCTGCGGCACGGCATCTGCGTTGCCAAAATGCTCGATAAGACATCCAGTATTATCTGCGCTTTTGGCTTGGCATCTGCCGCACCTCGCTCGCCGTATCGGCACTTAGAATTATGCGGTATTGCCTTAATAGTCAGCCAAATGCCGCTGCAACGGCCCGCGCAGCCCAGCAAGCATTCCCGGCTCGCTATTTTTGTTGCTTTTCACAATTTTCAATTTCACAATTTAGCATTGCTGCACAAAAAAATGTAGTTCGATTTGTCAATCCTTGTCGCCGCTTTCCCTTGTTTTTGACACATTTGGAGAGTATAATACTCTATCATCGCAAGGGGAATGGTCCCCCTGCGGCGGCCTTTTTTCTTAAAAAGGAGTGTTTTTTGTGATTCGTACATGGTGCAAAGACCATCCCATCCAGTTCATGGCCTGCTACCTGGTCTTTTATCTTGCGTTTTTCAAATTGTTGGAACAGGGCATCCAGGTGCCGGATCTGGTGCTCCACTGCCGGTTGGATGATCTGATTCCGTTCTGTAAATACGCCATCATCCCTTATTACCTGTGGTTCGCCTGGATTCCCTGTACACTGTTCTATTTGTTGTGGTTCAATGACCGGCGGGAATTCTGGCGGTTGTGCCTGCCGCTGTTTACCGGCATGACCCTCTCGCTGCTGTTCTGCGCAATCGTACCCAATGGTACCGACCTGCGTCCCGCTTACATTTACGGCAATGATATCTTTACCCGCACGGTACGCGCTTTGTGGCGCACAGATACGTCCACCAACGTGTTCCCGTCCATCCATGTGTTCAACTCCGTCACGCTGGCGTTGGCTTATCACCACTGCGCACGGCTGCGCGGCCGCAAATGGCTGTGGGTGCGCGTATCTGCCGATCTGCTCTGCGTTTCCATCATTCTTTCCACCATGCTGTTAAAGCAGCATTCGGTGATTGATGTGATGGGCGGCATCATCCTGGCTCTGACGCTGGACGCCGTGGCCGATGCCGTTGCCCTGCGCACAGCGCCCTCGGTTGCTTATCGCCACAACCATCACCATGCGCTGCCCGAACATTCTTAAATGTTTACCGGTTCCTGAAAAGGGGCCGGTTTTTGTTTGCAATCTTTCGGGGGAGAGGATATAATTCCGGCAAGGTCCTGCGTGTGGAACGATGCGGAGCATCGTCCCCTACAAATGTTTTTTAGGGCAATACCGCATAATTCTAAGTGCCGATACGGCGAGCGAGGTGCGGCAGATGCCGGAGCGGTGCTTAAGCCGCAAGGCGAGAATTGTGCGGTGTTGCCTTAGAATTACCACACTAGTAGGGGCGCACATTGTGCGCCCGCCGCCCTATCATCTGCTCCTCTTGCGGGCAAGCCGCTCACCATCCCCACAAACTCCCGCCCCTCAAATCACCACACATCCCATCAAAAGCCCCCGTTTCATCTTGCAGTACGCCCCAAAATGTGGTATTCTATCCTCAGCAAAGTTTTACTGTGTCCTAATCATTCAAAATGTTTTTCACTATTTCTACTGATACGGAGGAATATTCATGCAAAGCATTCAGACTGTATCCGAAAATACAATTTATGTCGGCGCAAGTGACCGCCGCCTGGCAAAGTTTGAAAACCTGTTTCCCATTCCGCGCGGCGTCAGCTACAACGCCTATGTGATTCTGGATGAAAAAACCGCCCTGCTGGACACCGCCGATGCCAGCGTTGGCGCACAGTTCCTGGAGAACGTTGCCGCCGCCCTGGATGGCCGCAAGCTGGACTATCTGATCGTGGACCACATGGAGCCGGACCACGCCGCCATGATCGAAGCCGTGCTGGTGCGCTGGCCGGATCTGCGCCTGGTGGTGAACGCCAAAACCCTGCCCATGCTGAAAATGTACTTTCCCACGGACAACGCCGCCATTGACGATGCCCTGGTGGTAAAAGAGGGCGACACGCTGGACCTGGGAAAACACAAGCTGACCTTTGTGATGGCCCCCATGGTACACTGGCCGGAAGTGATGATGACCTTTGACACCACCACCGGTACCCTGTTCAGCGCCGATGCTTTTGGCGCCTTTGGTGCCCTGGAGGGTGCCCTGTTCGCTGATGAGGTAGACTTTGCCGGCAAATGGCTGGACGATGCCCGCCGTTACTACACCAACATTGTGGGCAAGTACGGCGTGCAGGTGCAGGCTGTGCTGAAAAAGGCCGCCACCCTGCCCATCGAGACCATTGCCCCGCTGCACGGTCCCGTGTGGCGCAAGAACCTGGGCTGGTTCATTGGCAAGTATGACCTGTGGAGCCGCTGCGAACCCGAAGAAAAGGCGGTTGTTGTGCTGTACGGCAGCATGTACGGCAACACCGCAAGCGCCGCCAACGCCCTGGCCGCCAAAGTTGCCGCCAAGGGCGTAAAGGTTGCTGTGCATGACCTTTCCTGCATTGACAACAGCGAAGCCGTTGCCGAGTGCTGGCGCGCATCCACCATTGTGCTGGCCGCCCCCACCTACAACGGCGGCATTTACCTGCCCGCCGCCAACCTGCTGGAGGACCTGAAAGCCCTGAACCTGCACGACCGCACCTTTGCCCTGGTGGAAAACGGCAGCTGGGCCCCGATGTCCGCCAAGCTGATGGCCGCCAAAATCGACGAGCTGAAGAATTGCATCGTGCTGGACGCCAAGGTAACGGTGCGCGGCCGCCTGACCGCCACCCAGGATGCCGAACTGGAAGCCTGCGCCGCCGCGGTTGCCGCCAGCATGTAAAAATTTCGCCATTTCCTGAAACGATCAACCATAAATACAAAAGCCATGCCGCCGTGGGTTTTCCACAAAGCGGCATGGCTTTTGTTGAATGTTGGGTTTGCTTTTTGCTTTTCTTTACTGGCTTACAGCTGCAATTTCGGGCTGTTCCCGGTGTTTCCGGTCAGGCCATCGGCACGCAGCATGTTTTCCATCACATCAATGTCAGTCGAAACGTCCAGCGCGTCATCCTCAAACAGGCGATCCAGCTGGGCTTCAAAGGCGGTCACAAGGGTATCCATCACCTGTTCAATGCGCTGTTTGGACTCGCGGATGTTCTCCCCCTCCACGCCCTGGGCATCCAGCTCGGCATACGTTTTGAGCAGCTTCAGGGCCGTGGGCAGATAGTAATCCATGAACTTGCGCATCTGCGGCAGCTTGTCCGGGTTCTGCTTGGCCTGGGCAAAAATTTTGGCGCTGACGGCTTCCAACCGGCTGATCTTATCGGACATTTCCTCGCCGGGGATGGCATCATTCAAGGCCCGCAGCTGGTTCAGAATCTGGGCATAATTGTCCTCCGCCTTTGCTTCTCCCGGCTGGGCTTTTGGGGCTGCCGCGGGGGCAGGCTGCGGAGCGGGCGGTGCGCCGCGTACCACCAGGGTACCGGTGCGCATATCCAGGTAGGCGTTCTCTCCAAACACGCCCTTGTCAATGCAGTTTTCCAGGTGCTTGCAGCACTTGGCGTAATTGCAGGGGATGGCATCCGCGATCTCCTGAATTTTCATGTAGGGGGCGTTGCCAACAATGTTACTGATCTTTTTGCGCATGCGGCGGCCGGTGCGCAGCTTCCACCCGGCAAACAGGAAGCCCGCGCCCGCAAACAACAGGGTCACGCTGCCCGCAAGATCCTGGAACAGCCAGGTCCAGTAACTGCCGCCCTGCGTAAGGGCTTCCGGCAGCCAATACACGGCTTCCGGCAGGTTGGCCACCATGGCAATGGAAAAAATCACGCCCAGAACCGTCAGGGCAATGCTCCAGCCCTCACCTTTATCCTTGCGGCCGCGCTCATTCTGGCGGGCGGTCTGCTCCGGGTCATACGCCTGTGCGCGGTCCGCGTTCTGGTAGATCTCGACCCGCTTCTCGGCTTTGTGCGCGGCTTCTTCCGCTCTCTGCACCACGCGCTGGGCATCCCGGCGCATCTTTTCCACTTTCTGCGGGTCCGCATAGATGGGGCGGACGGTATACGGCTGGCCGGTCTGCCGGTTGTTCTGGCTCCAGCTCTGCGGCGCAGAGATTTTGCCCATTCGCAGCAGATGGTTGATGATCATCATTGCAACGCCAATCGGCCACGCCGCAAAGCAGAATGTGATTACGATCACCCACCAGGGGATTTGGAACACACCATCCCCTTTGTGGTATTCCTGGCTGGCGTCTTGCCGGGGGCCGCCGGGCTGGTCATACAGCGGCTGCTGCCGCGCACGGTCCTGGTCTTCGTTATAGGGGTTCGGGTTATACGGGTTTGGCATTCCTTTTCCTCACATATCTTGGGCAACACCGCACAATTCCCGCCTTGCGGCTTAAGCACCGCCCCGGCAGCTGCGGCACGGCATCTGCGTTGCCAAAATGCTCGATAATACACAAAGTATTATCTGCGCTTTTGGCTCGGCATCTGCCGCACCTCGCTCGCCGTATCGGCACTTAGAATTATGCGGTATTGCCCTTGTTTACGGCAGATCCGCAATCAGCTGCCGCAGTTCGTCCGAAAGATAATAGGTGCTGCCCTGCTGGTAGGGGTTGTTTTTGTTGTACGGCACATGGGTGCACAGGTAGTCCATCCAGTGGGAGTACCCGGCAACCGTCAGGTGGATGCCGTCATTCTGGGCATAATCCGCCGTCAGGTAGCCATCCTCCCCGGTAAAGGCTTCTGTCAGGTTCAGGTAATAGAACCCGCGCTCCTTGCACATTTCTTTGATTTTATCGTTCATGCTGCCCACGCGCTCGGGGGTCAGGCCGGGGGCCTGGTCCAGTGCTTCGGGCCGCACGTTCAAAATGGACTGCACAAAGATCATGCTGTTGGGCAGCGTGCTTTGCAATTCATCCAGCAGTTTGCCGTAATACGCCAAAAAGCCTTCATCATTGCCCAATCCCGCCAGTGCGTTGGTGCCGATCAGCAGGTACAGCTTGGCGGGCTGCTGCTCGGCCAGGATATCCAGCGGAACCTGCTCGGCATCGTCCTCATTGGTGTTTTTCAGTGCGGCGCGGTTCACGATCTGGTTGGGGCTGGTGCCTTCATACCCCAGCACCAGCGCACCACCCACGTTAATGTCATAATACGCAATGCCTGCGGTCAAAGAATCGCCCAAAAATGCCGCATCGGAAAACCAATCGGTGCTCACCCGGCCAAACTCCGGCACCATGTCGGGGGCCTGCGGGGCGGCGGTGTAAGTATAGGTTTCGGCCTGCTGCACCGGGCCAATGGTTCCCCAGTCAATGCTTGGGCCGCCGTTGCCGGAGTCATCGCTGTCGGCATAGGGCACGGGGGCCACCAGCCGCCCGGCCTGGGCGGTCTGCTCTGTGCCAACCGGCACATTTTCCACAGCTTTGTTGCTTGGCAGCAGCAGGGTAATCACCCCGGCCAACAGCAGAATGCCCGCCGCTGTGCCCGCAAGGATCACCCGCCGGTCCGGCAGGCGCGGTTTGCAACATAGGCGGGGATGCCGCGCGCTGCCCCGGTTGGGCTGCTGCGCATGATAGGCCGACCGCTGCTGCGGGCGGGGTGCTGCCCTGTGCACGGGCTGCGGCTGGGCCGCCGGGCGTTCCGCTGTACGGCGGCGCGGCGGCGGCTCCGGTGGCTGCTGCGCCGGGCGGGTGGGCCGCTGCGGGGGGCGCTGTGCCCCAAGGCCCGCCGGATCCACCCCGCGCCGTACCTTGCCGCTACCGGGCGCGTTCACTTTCCTGGGCATTCTGTTCTGCTGCGGCTGGCTGCTCTGGTAGCCGCCGTATCCGCCTTCTCGGTTTGGCATTGCCGTACACCTCCCTGCTGGCTTTTGCCGTATCCATAAAAATAAAGCTTTGGTGTTTATTGTAGCATATTTTTGCCGCCAAAAACAGACCCTGACCATAATTTCCCGCGCAATACAGCGCAAAGCCCGCACAGCAGCTTGCTTTGCCGTGCGGGCTTTTGTCTGTTGCAAATGATTACGGCTGCACAAATACCTGGGCTGTGCTGCTGCACGCAGCCTGCGCGGTTCCGCTTGGGCCGGAACCTGCCGCATCCTGTACCGCCGTCAGGGTCAGTGTCACCGTATATTGGGTATCGCTTTGGGGGCAGATTTGCGGCAGCGGCGCATCCCACCGCCCGGCGCCAACGGGCTGCCCGGCCCCCACGCGGAAGCACCCCATCACCTGGCCATTGGCATCCGTTACCGTATAGGCTGCGTTGCACCACGCATTGTTTGTGCCGTCCGGCAGGGCGCTGCTATCCCCGTGCGGCGGGCGCAGCATGTAGCCAAAGTTCACTGCCTGCCCGTTCTGTATCGTTTGGTCTACCGGGAAGCACGGTGCATTCAGCGGCAGGTCCATCCCAACCGCCGGGTATCGCACCATATAATCGGTTTCATGTACGGTTTGCAGAACACCTCCTTCCCCCACCGGAATGCCCTGCCCGCCAAAGCTGCTGCCGCGCGCTGACTGCAGCCCGGCAAGCTGGACCACCAGCTTTTTGCCTGTTGTAAAATCAAACCCGGAAGCCGTCAACACCCCGTTATCCAGCGCCGCAGCCACTTTGGGGCAGTTCTGCATCGTCTGGCTCCACCCCTGCGGGGTCTTGTCCACTGCCCAGTATTGCAGCCGCGCACTGCCGGCATCCAGCTCCGATGCCAGGGTATAGCGGATCACCGCGTCTGCCCCGCCCGCTTCGCTGCTGGTTTCCAGGCGCAGGGTGTAGCTGCCCGCAGCATCGTCCCAGGTTGTGCTGGCATCCAGCTGCCAGCCGGTCTCTTTTTGCTGCGTGTTCTCCTCTACCGGGGTGATGGACGGCAGTTTCATCTGCTGCAAAACGGTATCCAGCCCCTGCCGCAGCGTTGCGGGGAGCTCTGCCCGCAGTTCCACCCGGCGCTGGTCCGAAAAGCAGTCCAGATAGGTTTGCAGTGTTTCGCGGTCTTTCGCTGCCAGAACCGACCGGTAAAAGCTTTCCGCCTCCGCCGCCAGCCCGGTTTCCTCTGCCTGGGCCTGAACCGGGGCTGCTGCCCCCAGCAGAAGCATCACCACCAGCGCCAGACTGATCCCCGCCCGCTTCATTGACTCTTATCTCCGGGCTGTTCTATTTCCGTTCCGGGCGGTGCGCCCAAGGCAGCCTGATCCAGCAGTCCCTCATTGCCCCGTAAGCTGCCCGGCTCCACCGCCAGCGTTACCCGGTGCGGCGTACCACCCGCCTGCAGGCCGGTACCAGCCGCCCACGGTTGTTCCTTCAAATCCAGCTGCTGCATCACCGCCCAGCCTGCCGCCTGGGTCACCGCCCCGGCTGCGCAGCGCAGCCACGCTGTAAACAGCGCGCCCATCAGGCAGCACGCCGCCAATACCATCGAAGCTGCTCCCACAGCAAAACGTACACGCTCTTTCATTGTGTCAGCCTCCTTCCCATTCCGCCCACAGCGGAAGCCCCGCACAGCCCGCCTTATCCGCCTGCGGGGATCACCCTCTCTGTTCAAGCCCAATGCCTATCCGCGCTGCATGGCTGACGGCTATTATGGATTCTCTCCACCATGCCCCGCCGGGTTCTGTTCCTGCTTTGACGCCCCTGCTCCTGCCTGCCGCCAATGGCGGATATGTACGTTGGTACCCGGCAGTGCGCCCCTGCTGTCCCTTTGCCCGGCTGGCGGCTTGTATCGCCGCACCATGCTGTGAACAGCTCCGCCGCCCTGGCCAAAGGCAGCGGCCGCTGTTCTCTTTGCGTGTTATGATGATACCACCCCACCCGCGCATAAAATGCAAAACCCTGTCAGCCCCCGAAAAAACTTCCCGACAGGTTTTTAAAAAATTTTGATTTTTTTTGAAATTTATGCTTGACATTCTCTTGCCCAGTTGCTATACTATAAAAGCTGAATCAAGCAGGCGTGCTTACAGCGCAAAACAAATATTGCCCCATAGCTCAGTTGGTTAGAGCACCTGACTGTTAATCAGGGTGTCGTCCGTTCAAGTCGGACTGGGGCAGCCAAATAAACCTTGAAGCTTCTGCTTCAAGGTTTTTCTTTTATGTTTTTTATGGGCGGTATCAGTATCTGCTCCATATTGCCGCTTTTACCCTCTACCCCAAAATCTGCACTGAATTTTTTCTCTATCCGCAATCACGGGGTTTGGCATTGTTTTGTTCCGCTTCAGCCTGCTTATACATAGTCAGGCCCCCCGGCTAAGCCGGGGGGCCTGCGGAACCCCTAAGGTGTATCTGAAAACAAAGAAGATGACGGATATTTCGCAAACACAAGCAGGATTTTGCGTGTGTAGAATATCGAAAGCGGCGTTCAGCTGCTTCGCCTGCGCAGGAAAGCGCTGTGCCGCAGTATCCCGGAAATCACGGGAAAGATACGTTTCTTTCCTCTTCATCGTCCGTTACCCTTTCTTTTTGTACCCGCAGTCACAGCAGGGTCCGCCGGAGGCAAGGGTGTACTGCCGCACAAAATCCGTCACGCCGCCCGCCTCGCTCATGGTGTAGTCCAGATGGCACAAAGCAGGGGTCAGGTCGTACAGTCCCAGCTCCTTCATCAGCACACAGATACCGCACCTGGTAAAGCGTCCCTCGTAGCCGCTGCCATCCGGGTACTCGTAAAACTCCATGTTCCACGAGTAGGGGTTGCGGTCGGCGGCTTTCAGGGCGGCGGTGGCTTTCATAGCGGCAATATCCTTTGCGGTGAATTTGCTTTTTCCGCTCTTGCGGCAGAACCACTGCATGGGCGCTGTCATCATGGATTTTGCGTAGTAATCCGTCAGCCTGTCCACCTCCGGGCGCTGCGGCATGGAGAGAATGAATGCCCCGATCATCGCGCAGTTGACAAGATTCATCTTGAAGCGGTCAGCCTTTTCAAACTCCGGCAAACCAGCAATGATCTGCCGGTATTGTGGCTTTGCCTTTTTCGTGATGGCTCTTGCGGTGGCTGCATCATAGCCCAGCACAGCGGTCAGCTGCTTTTGAAAGGAGCCAGCAAACAGTGCCCACATCCCAAAGGGCATTCCGGTGTACTTCATTGCAGATACCTCCCGGCTTCCGCTTCCAGTTCCTGCCATACCGGGTAGGCTGCGCCATGCTCATCGAAAAATTTCCTGAGATCCCGGTTCAGTGCGCTCATTTCGTCGATGGCGTTCATTGCGTGGTCGGAGGCGCAAAGCTTGCCCAGCGAGGTGGCGCACATCAGCTTGAAAAAGCGCAGGCAGGTCCTGCGGTATTTTTCCCCTTCAAAGTCTGCATCCTCCTTGGGCAGAATGGTGTGCCCGGCATTTCTGATGGCGCGGTATCCCTCAATGTTGGCATCCAGCAGACGATTCAGGTACGCAGTATCGCCCCTGAGCTTTTTCAGGTCGCCGTCCGTCTTATAGCAGGCGAAAGCCGCCGGCATCACGAACGCGGCGTGGCAGAGCAGATAATCCTCCATGTTCGGCTCGTAAGCGACCTTGTATTTTGTACCGTGGAAGATGCGCCCGATCAGCTGTTTATTGGCGGCTGTACCCGGCAGCTGCCCGATGGTGATCTTTTTCAGGTCGATGGAAACGACCCGATCCGACTCCCGATGCCCGGCAGAAAGTGCAAAGGCAAACAGGACATTCTTCCCCGGCAGTGCCGCCGCCAGTGCTCTTGCCTGTACGTTGTTGCCCACAAAAACGATGTTTTTCGTCCGGTTCGCCCGCAGCGTGTACAGAACGGAATCCAGCTGCGTATAACGCAGAACCACAAAGATCACATCGTACGTTGCATCCGGTGCAAGTTCGGTCACCACCGGAATACGGCTGACCGAGGTGCGGGGCGAAAATTTATCCTTGATCCGCAGACCGTTCTGCTTGATCTCCGCTGCCCAGTTTCCCCGCGCAAGCAGGGTGACATCCTTTCCTGCGCGCAGCAGATTTCTTGCCAGATTGCACCCCAGAACGCCTGCACCATATACCAGAATTTTCATGCCTTCGTCTCCTTTTGTTCCTCGTTTTCTGTTTCCGTTTTGGCTTCTTTCCGGCAGACAAACCATGCAATGCCCTTCACATTTTCAAGGGTTACGGCTGTGTACATCTGCTCCAGCCGTTTTTTTAAGCTGGAAACTGTTTCATAGGGCGGTGTGAAAAATCCCGCCTTTTCATAAATATGCCGGACAAACCAATCCGTCCGCTTGCGCTCGTCCGCCACATAGAAGCAGCCGCAGAATGTCCCGCCGGGTCTCAAGACCCGGAAAACTTCCCGATAAGCGGCTTCCTTATCCGGGAATGCGTGAAAGCCGTTCAGTGACAAAACGATGTCGAATTCACCGTCTGTAAAGGGAAGCGTACCTACATCCCCCTGCTGAAAGGTTACATTTTTCAGGTGCAGTCGATTCGCCTTTTCCTGTGCCTGCCCCATCATATCGGCCGAGTAATCCAGACAGGTAATATCCGCTTCCGGCAGCGTCCTGTAAAGCGGCATGGTCAAAATTCCGGTTCCCACCGGCACCTCCAGCAGTTTGCCGGAGAAATGTTCCGGGATACCGGACAACGCATTTTCCAGATAAGCGTCGCATTCCGCCTGATTCATATCCCAAACCAGGCGGCACACCGCTTTTCCGCTCAAGGTAGAGCAGGTGATCATACCATCATAAAAATTGTTGCCGCCTGTCAGCCGATAGGCGCTGCGAATCGCTTCTTTTCGCTCCATGTTCACTCCTCTTACACTATTTCACCGCTTTTTTCACCATAACGCACAGACAGCCCTATTTGGCTTTGTGATTCTTCATCGCGACCGGCGCCTTCTTTTCCTGCTCCCGACCAGAAAACCGGATCTTCACAATCTGCATCTTCATCATTCCATCACCGACTTTTGCCAGAAATCGGAAAAAGCCGTTGACGGAAGGGTCTTTCAGGTCGCTGTAACCCAGCATATAGCCCCGGCTGGACACCTGCAAACGGCTGTCCCACGGGGAAAGCTCGCTTTTCGCATCCGAAACGGCAAAATACGCCCCCACATCCTTGATCTTAGCCGTCTTGAGCCATGTTTTTGCGATCATCTTCACCGCTGTCCGATTGGCCGCATCAAAGACCAGAACCCCGCCGGGGAAAGCATCTGCCATCCCCTGCACCAGTTCCCGGACCTGCTGGGTCAGGAAGTAATAGAACACCCCGGAGGCAAAGAACACCGCCCCGCCGGATGCATTGATTTTGTCAAACCATGCGGGGTCTTTCAGGTCGCAGGGGATGTTTTGCTCCCGCTCCCCGGCGGGCAGCAGCTGCTGCCGCAAGGCAATCACATCCGGGAAGTCCAGATTGTAGATTTTGCATCTGCCGTTGTCGCAGGCTCTGCCGGTGTTGTCCAGCCCGCAGCCCAGATTGACCACCGCCGCGCAGGGGTGGTTTTTCAGATAATCCCGCACCTCCCACGCAAGGTCATTCTGCCGCATGGCCACCTCCAGCGCACCGAAGCGCTGCATCAGGCTGCGGGAATTTTTCTCTGCCACTGAAAAGTCGTAGTCGATCTGATCAATCAGGCGTACCGCCGTTTCGTCCCGATAGAGGTTTGGGTACAGTTCCGAACACAGCTTCCGGGAATACAACGGGAGAATCAGCGTTTCCTGCACCGTGTTTCTCTCGATTTTATATTTCATATCGGGTTCTCTCACTTTCTGATAAACGGCAGCTTCGGCATACCGTCATGCTCGGCGATAGATGTCAGCATTTCAGCGAAGCCCCTCGGATCGCGTATCTGATATTGCATATGATCGTATCCCCCAAACACGGGATAATGGCCGCAGGGGTAGGCTTCCATCACGGTCTGACGGTATTTGAAATGATCTTCTATGCTGCCAAACTCAAAATAGATCTGCTTTTGCAGTTCTTCGGGAAGTGACGGAAAGGGTTTATCCTCCAGGCTGTCCGAAAGCTGCCGCCGCAAATTTGTGTAGGTCAGATTTTCCCCTGCGGCTATAAAATACGGCTTTATGGAATCATCATCACACCACAGGATCTTTTTCAATGTGCCGCCCTTTGACCAATACAGGCTCTTGATGGCCAGATACAAAAACGGTGCCATCACGCGGCGCGTTCCTTTCCAGATTTGCGCAAACTGCCCGCCGTCAAAGAAAACATGTCCGATGGGCAGCTTCGTACTTGTTAAAAGCGCCATGGCAAGATCGGCACCAATCGAAGAAGCCACAACCAGTTCAAGGTGTTCCACTCCCTGCGATTTCAGATATGCTTCCACTTGACGAACCTCGTCCGCCTTGCTGACATATTTCTGCCCTTTGCAGTACACGGTGGAGGTAGGCAGAATGCAGAAATACCGATCTTGTAAATATTTCGCAACCGGTTCGCTGCTCTCCCCCGTCACACCCATAGCATGAAAGAACAGCACCGCAGGATGATTCCTGTTGCCATAAGTTTGAAACATCATTGATATCGCCTCATATTTTCATAAAAAGCATCATAATCGCCGCCAGTGCTGCCGAAATGACCGCCATACCAATTGTGCCGAACAGCCACTTTTTGCCCTTATCCTTGGCTGTAATGTAGGGTTTCAGGTCTTCCGTTCCCGGAATTTCCCATGCGTTCGTATGTCCTACCCAATAGCCGTCAACCCAAAATCGGTCTATGAGATTCATAACGGACAGTATGACCAGCAGCTGCCAGAAGCCCTGAACGAAGCCCTTTGCGCCGTTGAGCGCATAGACGCAGACCAGCACATAGGCGATGTATCCGGGGACGCAGACAGCTTTGAAAATCAAAGCATTTCGCTTGATTTTCGCGTGTGTTGTAAGTCCCAGCGTTACGCACCGCTCCTGCACCTCCTGGCTGTAAAGATGCACCATGCCCACCGCGCCCTTGCGGATACCGATGGCGCAAACCAAAATGAGCAGAACGCCCAGCCCGATGCCTTCCAAAATCACCTGTAAAAGCATTACCGATTTCTCCTGAAGCCCGCCTCATCCCGGTATTCGGGATGTTCCTTTACATATGGATCCTGATCGCCGCAGATGGTATAGTCGCATCGGCAGCCGTCCACGCAGGTGGTCGTCCGCACGAGCTTGGCATGGAGCAGTTCCATGGACGCATAGTCCACATTGCACAGGGCGGGCATAATGTCCGCAAATCCGAACCGCTTGGCAAATTCCGCCGCCGGACACGCCGTAAATTCATAATAGATGGGCTTGCTATTTTCGTAAGGCGTAACATCCATCTCGTAATCATGCCATGTGTCACAGTGCTTTTGGGCAGTGCTGAATGCCCGATACATCAGCTTTTTCCAGAATGTCTTGTTGATGTCAACGAATCGCAGCTTCCGGAAGGACGGCAGGATCAGATTTTCTTCTATCTCTTCCATTTCGCGGAATGTGACTACATCCCGGCACACATCGTAAAAGCACATGATGGCGATGCAGTCGTAGGTGCCGCCTACGCCGTTGTGAAAATTCTTTTTACCGCCGAGGTCGGTACGCCACTTGGAAAGAAGCTCTGCGTATCTCAGCTGCACCTGCTCCCAGACCGCCTCGCGCTCCACCTCCGGATAGTGCAGAGTGATTTTCGCCAGAATTTCCTTTTTGCAGGGTTTGGAATATAGCACATGGCAGCTACGGTCAATTTGTAATTCGCTGTCCCTCATCTTCCCACGCCTTTCAGAAAACCGCTCTTTGCATTTTCTTCGGTGTCGTCCGATTCGTCGTAGGCATCATAGGGTGCCGATGGGTCGTGTACTCGTTTTTTGAATGGTGAACAGCTCTTGTCTTTGTGGGCAAACGCAAAGGCAAAATTATCCGTCCATCCAGTGTGACCGGTGATGAAATATGGATGCAGCCCACGTGCGCGCAGTTTCCGCTCCAGCTCCGCCAGTGACTGCACAGCCAGCTTATTGTCCTCCGCCAGCGAGGAAATGAAGCTGTAGCCGCCGTCCGCGCCAAACCACACCGTGTCGCCGGTAAAAAGGTACTTATCGTCAATGAGGTAGACCATATGTCCCCATGTATGACCGGGAACCAGAAAACACTCGATCCTGACGTCGTCAATGTCAAGTACCTGCCCATCGTGCAGCAGTACCTTTTCGTTGTTGATCGTGACCTGCGGCAATTTATAGAGATGATAGATGACTTTTCGCCGCACCTCGCCGGTGAGATACCGGTTCTCGATCTCGCCGATGTATAGCTTCGCATTCCGGAACAGCCCCGGACTGTCTGCTTCCACTGCGCCCACATGGTCGGTGTCCTGATGGGTGATGAGGATGTGCCGGATGGAATGCGGATCGATCCCCAGCCAATTCATCTTCTCTGCCAGCCGGTCATAGTTGTATCCGGCATCGATCATAATGGTGGTATCCCCCTTGCGGTAAAAGAAGATATTTGCCACCCACTCCCGCACACAGGCGACATTTTCATCGATCCAGCCGGTGTTCAATGGTTTGAAAATCTCCTTGCCCCGGTACATCCGGCTCATTGCTTTTCTTTGAAATTCCGTTGCTTTTTTCGACATGATCGCACCTTATTTCTGTGCTGTAACGCACAGCCATCCCTTTTTGTTTTTGTGGCTCTGAATCTTACAAAATCCCGCTTGCTCCAGATACACTTTCAGATCAGCATCCGTATAGATGGTCATACCGTTAATGATTTGCGTCCATTTGTCGTCTTTTGCTGTTTCGCCGTTTGCTTCATTGCAAATGAAAAAAGTCCCGCCGGGCTTCAGCACCCGATAGACCTCTCTGAAATTTTGCGCAAGCTCCGGCCAGAAATAGACCGTTTCAAATGCGGTTGTCACATCAAACTGCTCCGCTTCAAACGGCAGCTCTGCCACGCTTGCCTGCTGCACATTGCACCTCCCTTCCGCAATGGCACCCGCATTGACCTTTCGCGCTTTTTCTACGCTGACAGCCGAGTAGTCAATGCCCTGTACCTTTCCCTTGGGACACAGTTTCAGCAGCTTTTTGATGTTCGCCCCACCGCCGCAGCCGCAGTCCAGCACCATGGCATCCGGGGCAGGCTGCAAAAAGTGCAGCCCCCATTCTGCCATTGCGCTGTGTCCAAAGTTCATCATGGCAACCATGATCTTCCCGCCAAGACCTGCAGGCTTGCGGGTGTTTTCAAAAAAGGACACAACTCCACCCTCTTTCTGTTTCCCGTTCATAATGCAATGCTTTTTACCAGATGCGCCCACTGTTCCGGGTGGCAGGCCAGCAACTCCTCGTGCTGCAAGTTCTGCTCATGAAGAACCGGATGTGCAAAATGCTGCTGATACCGGGCACGATATTTTGCGCCCATTTTCAGGGCGTAAAAAATATGGATTTCGGTACCGGGCACATGGATCTTATCCGGCAGCGGAGTGATAAGATCAGAGTAGAACTGATTTTTACAGCTCTGCATGGTCACATAAGGGCGGGCCTTACCGAACATTTTCAGAAAGGCTTTGACATAATCCCCCGACTCTCTGGCACGCTTATCCAGACGCTTTTGGAGAAATTTTGCCTTAAACTTTCCGTCCCGAACCACAGGGTAGATCAACGGCAGCAGAAGATTTGTCTGCAAGCTTGCCGCCAGCGGCGATGCCTGATCCAGGTCGGAGCTGCCCAGAATGCCGTAGTCCATGTGGATGTTCTGCCGTGCCGCCAGCAGCCCCACGAAGGAGCCGCCCAGAGAGCAGCCGTAGGCTGCCCGGATGTGACCACCGCAGTGGTTCTTGAGGTAGGCTTCGATCTTTTTGGTTTCCTCCAGCATGGTGGGAAATTCGGTCTGTTCGGTTTCGTCAAAGCCATCGTAGCTGACACACAGTACCCGGAAGCTGTCTGCCAGAAGCGGAATCACTGCACCGAAATTGCTTTTCCAATGGCAGCAGGTACCCGGTAGCAGCAACAGCACCGGGGCATCCTCTGCACCAAATGTGTAGATTTTCATCGTGATACGTTCCTTCTGTTTTTTCTGCCCGCAAACGGAAGAGACGTGCTTCTTCGTGCAGAGCAGAACCACAAGTTAGATAAAGCTAACTTTCAACCTCGTAAAAAACCGCTACTCAGCGGTCCTTCTGCAAAAATAATACGCCCTGCTGTTACCTCTGTCAAGAAGTTTAGGGCAATACCGCATAATTCTAAGTACCGATACGGCGAGCGAGGTGCGGCAGATGCTAAGCCAAAGGCGCAGATAATACTGGATGCTGCAAAGGTGAGCGCCGCCAGTGGCGGATGCAGCGAACCGAAGCAGGGGCAGCGGTC
>NZ_PSQF01000048.1:0-23345 GCF_003324125.1 Subdoligranulum sp. APC924/74
TTATCTGCGCTTTTGGCTTGGCATCTGCCGCACCTCGCTCGCCGTATCGGCACTTAGAATTATGCGGTATTGCCTTAGAAATGACAGCAAGCTGATTATTGGCATTCATCGGGATAGGATGACTGCTTTTCCTCAACGTCAACACCGAACAATGATGTAAACAGAACACCATTCAAAGTAAAAGCCTATGGATTGAAACATCCCCTTGCCAAAGGGTACAATAAAAGCATAGAAACAGACTGAAAACTGTTTATTGTGCAGAGCAAACACTGAGCTTGGCGATCGGGGACGGATAACAAAACAGGAACCTACCGGAAAGGCAAGCGGCTGTTCAGCCTGCTTGCCTTTGTTTTTTGCACCGTAACCCCCAGCCAAAAAAGGAGGAAACACCATGGAACCTAAAACCACCAAAAAACCATCACGCAAGCTTGTTGTTTTCAAGCGGGAACTGCCGTTTTACTTAATGCTGATTCCCGGCGTAACTTTCCTGATTATCTTTTCCTACCTGCCCATGTTCGGTTTGGTCATGGCGTTCCAGGATTTTACCCCCCTGCGCAGTTTCAAAAATTCTCCCTGGGTGGGATTAAAGAACTTCCGTGACATGCTGGCCCTGCCCACGTTCTGGAACGTGGTTGGCAACACGCTGTCCATCTCAATCGCCAAGATCATCCTTCGCCTGTTGGTGCCGCTGATTCTGGCCCTGCTGCTGAACGAAGTTGTCAACCATAAGTTCATGCGGATGGCGCAGACCGTTTTCTTCCTGCCGTACTTCCTTTCCTGGGCTGTTATGGGCGGCGTGTTGCGCAACCTGTTCCAGTATGATGGCATGGTCAACGAATTGCTGGGCCGCATCGGCATTGATCCCATCATGTTCCTGGGCAGCAACACCTGGTTCCCCATCATTATTATTCTCTCCGATGTCTGGAAAGATATGGGCTATAACATGATCATATTCCTGGCGGCAATAACAGGCGTTGACCCAGCGCTGAATGAATCCGCTGCACTGGACGGCGCTAACCGCTGGCAGCAGATCTGGCACATCACCCTGCCCACCATCCGCCCCATCGTGGTCATGCTGCTGGTGCTTTCGCTCGGTTCTGTGCTCAGCGCTGGTATGGAGCAGATCATGCTGCTGTACAATCCCATGGTTTATAAGAGCTCCGATATCATTGATACACTGGTTTACCGCCTTGGCCTTGTCAACCACCAATGGTCGCTTTCTACCGCAGTTGGTATGATGAAATCCGTTGTTTCGTTCATTCTGGTTGTTATCTCCTACCGCATTGCCTCCAAACACTTTGATTATCAGGTATTCTGATCAGAAAGGAGCATTCTGTTATGAACCGTAAAAAAATGACCCTGTTCAACTACGTCAACGGCGTGTTTCTTCTCCTGCTGGTCATCGTGTGCATTCTGCCCATCCTGCACGTTATCGCGCTTTCGCTTTCGGAACGCATTGAAGCCGTTGCCGGCAATGTTACCTTCTACCCCATCGGCTTTACGCTGGAAGCTTACCGCTATGTTATGGAGGACAGCCAGTTCTGGACCTCCCTGCGCGTGACCCTGACCCGTGTTCTCATCGGCGTACCGGCCAACATTTTGCTGGTTGTGATGACGGCCTACCCGCTTTCCAAGGCCAACTCCCGCTTCCACGCCCGCACCTTCTTCTCCTGGCTGTTCGTCATCACCATGCTGTTCGGCGGCGGCACCATCCCCACCTACATCGTTATCAGCAAGCTGGGTTTGATGAATACTATCTGGGCGCTGACCCTGCCTGGAGCCATGAACGTAAGCTACATGATCTTGATCATGAACTTTTTCCGCGGCATCCCGACCGAAATTGAGGATGCAGCCGTTATTGACGGCGCCAACCAGCTGCAAATTCTGTTCCGCGTATATCTGCCCATGTCGATGCCCTCCCTGGCAACTATCATTCTGTTTGCTACCGTGGCCAACTGGAACTGCTGGATGGACGGCTACATGTACATGAACACCCCTGATAAGTACCCCCTGCAGACCTACCTGGCCACCATCCTGATGGAATCCAAGAACAACGTGGAAACCCTGATGACCCCCGAACAGTTGATCCGCATGGCAAAGGTCAGTGAAAAAACCATCGAAGCCGCGCAGATCTTCCTGGCTGCACTGCCCATCATGTGCGTGTATCCCTTCCTGCAGAAGTATTACACAAAGGGTATCGTGGTTGGCAGCGTGAAGGGCTGATATCATGTATGTACCCATTACCAAATACCCCTGGGGCGGCAGCTTTTGCCCCGAAGCCTTTGCCGAAGCAAAGCTGACGGGAAGCGGCCTGAAATTCCGCCTATGGTGCTGCGAAAAGCACCCCCGTGTAACGATGACCAAACCAAACAGTCTGGTCTGCTTGGACAGCTGCCTGGAAGTATTTTTGAACCCTTACCCCGATTTTACCCGCGATTACCTGAATTTTGAGATGAATGCCGCCGGAACACTGTTACTGCAAAAAGGCCCCGACCGCGCCCACCGCAGCTTTGTCAACCTGGCAGTGCCGCATTACCCGCAGGTACGTGCCTGGCAGCTGCCGGATGTGTGGGGCGTGGAGATGGAAGTACCCTTTGCATTTTTGCAGCAGATATACGGCCCCGCAGCCCCCGCTCTGCCGCAAAACCCTGTGGGCAATTTTTACCAGTGCTCCGGCCCGCCGCAGGAACATTACGCCTGTTGGTCTTCTCCCCATTCCCCTCACCCTGATTTCCACCGCCCGGACGCGTTCCGGGAGATACCGTTCAGCCGGTAAAGAAAATATGGGGAATAGCTGCTAATTTCTAATTCCTAATTTCCATCAACTCCTAACGCCTACTTCCTACCTACTAACTTAATCGGAGGTTTCCCTTATGTTTAACCTTACCATCAACGCTGTTCCCGCCAGCACCATCATCGTGGGCCGCCGTGCCACCTGGCTGGACCGCCATGCGGCAGAAGAGCTGCGTGATTATGTCAAAAAAATCAGCGGAACGATCCTGAATATTGCGGACGAAACACTGACCATGGCTGTGACCGGCAACCGCATTCTCATTGGCCGCCCCTCTACCAGCGACTTGGTCAAGAACTTTGCTGACCAAAACCCCGGTATCCTGCCCGCAGAGAGCGATACCGAAAACGACTGCCTGGCCATTGTCCAGCGCGGTGAGGTTCTGGTGCTCAGCGGTTCCAATGACCGCTCGGTCTATTACAGCGTCTGCCACCTGCTGCAGACCGTCTTCCATGTCGGTTTTTACTGGGACCGCGATGTGTATGAAGCAAACCCCGATATGACCGTGCCTGATAACCTGACCATCGTGGAGCGCTCCGCATTCAAGTTCCGCCACACTATTGGCCAGTGGGTATATAACCACGGCGCTTTCCTGAACGAAGCCGAGCGCCGCGAAGAACTGGACAAATACGCCCGCAACAAGATCAACTCTTACCGGCTGTACAGCTGGAACAGCTATGCCCGCAAGATGACTTTCATTAAGCTGGGCGTGCCGGGCATCGAGATCAAACCCGAAGATATCGCCCGCCGCGATATAATCCGCGATACCATTGAATATGCACAGGCCCTGGGCATTGACATTATGGTCACCCTGCCGCCGGATGAGATGACGCAGGACTTCCACAAGCTTTATCCCAATGCTCGCTACTTTGGCAGCGAGTGGGTCAAGGACGACAACGCCGCCCCCCAGACCAAGCCCTGCCTGTACCCTGAAGATCCCATGTTCAAGACTTTCTTCCAGACCTTCGTCAAAGTCTGGATCGAAGAATACGGCCCGGTGCACAACTTTGTGGCCTCTCCCCCGTGCGAAAGCCATATTTCCACCACCATAGATGATTACATCAACATCAGCGTCAACTATTCCAAGTACACCTATGAAGCTGTGCATGAGCTGGTGCCCGAAGCCCGTGTTTTCTTTGACGGATGGGGCGTGCGCGCCAACACCCCGCCCTGCATTTGGACGATGCCCGGCGTGATGCAGCGCTTTGTGGATTCCATGCCGGATGAAGTGTATATGCTGGACCTGTGGCCCAACCGCAAAGAAACCGATGCCACCTTCCGTGACCCGATGTACCGCGATGCCAACTACAGCCCGCTGCGCAAGGCCCGCTATGTGCTGGAGGCGCTGAACGAATTTGGCGGCGATGACCACATGCACGGTGATTTTGCCCGCCACATTGAAGCCGCTAAGGAGATGACCGACCCCAGCATTGTGGAACACGGCGACGGCTTTGGCAACTGCACCGAGCTGTGCGGTGTCAGCCTGCACTTCTTTGATTTGATCTTCCAGCTGGCATGGAACCCCAAAGATATTACCGTCCAGAGTTTTTTGGAAGATTCCGCCAAGCGCCGTTACGGCGGTCTGGCACCCGAAATTGGCGTAAAAGCCATGAAAACGCTGGAACAGGCTGTCTATTGTGATGACCGCGACAGTTCCCACGCACGTTACCAGAAGCGCTGCTACCTGGTGCGCCCCCAGCGCCGCCAGGTTCCGCTGAGTGAGACCCAGCAGGTCGTGGATCTGCTAAACGATTATATGACCACCATGACCGCCCTGCCCGATGACAAAAAGACCGACGCCATCGGCCAGGATATGTACGATGTGATGCGCCAGTACATTACCGAAAACTTTAACATGCACCTGCGCTGCCTGTTGGAGCTGTTCCTGCGCCGCAAAACTGCGAAAAATCTGCACGAGACCTTTGAGCTGCACGCCACGATGATGGAACAGCTGTTGACCCAGCTGGAAGTGATGACCAGCGCCAACACCAAGATGTATGTAGAACACATTGTGCGCTGGCTGCAGGGCCGCCCCTGTGACCCTAACGTTGCCAGCGAGGACACCTACATCCCTAAAGAAGAGTTCCGCGCCTGGATGCGTGACCTTGGCACCACGTTTGTCAAGAGTATTCCCAACCTGCCGGACTACAACAGCCAGGATTTCCACGAACTGATCTGCTATTATTACCATCCGCGCATCAATGCCTGTGTGGATACCCTGCGCGGTCTGCTGGATGACGGCGGCGCTACCTCCCCCAAGGAAGTGGACGACCTGCTGGAAGCCGCCTACAAAGTGGTGGAACAGCATTGGATCGAAGTTGGCTACCCTGTGACCGATGAATGCGAAGCCATCCACCTGCCGCTGTGGCAGGCCGCCCAGAACGCTTGGAAGATCCTGCACATTCTGCCGCTGAAAGATGGCCTGGTGGAAAGCGAAGAGATCGTGAAGGAAGTCATTGATGTGTTCGCCAGCTTCTCTGAAACCGCCGACCCGGACGAAGAACGCTCCTGGGTGAGCGAAAACCCGTTTGCAGACGAAAACAAGCCCGCGGAGGAATGATCCCCCTGCCACGAGGATAAAACCATGGATATTTTTGAAGAACTTGGCCTGCACCACTATATCAACGCGCAGGATACGTTTACCACTTATGGTGCCAGCTGCATGCCTGCGGCCAGCCTGCGGGCCATGCGGGAGATTGCATCCAGCTGTGTGGAACTGGCCGAAGTTCAGGCCAAAACCGGCGATGCCCTGGCAAAACTGACCCATAACGAAGGTGCTTATATTTCCAACGGCGCGGCGGGAGGCATGATGGTTGCCACCGCTGCCGCCCTGGCGCGGGACGATGAAAAAATTTTCCATACCCTGCCGGAGATCACCGGTCCGCGGTACGAGGTTGTCATGCAGGCCGCCCAGCGCAACATGTATGACCGCGGCTGCTCGGCTGTCGGCGCAAAAATGCGCTATATCGGTACAGCGGACACCGCTCCGACTGTGGAAGAGCTGGAAGCAGCCATTACTCCGGCAACGGCTGCCGTGTTTTATGTCATCTTTTTTGGGCGCGATGCCTCTCTGCCGCTGGAAACAATGGTGGAGGTGGCCCACCGCCATGGGGTGCCCGTAATCGTGGATGCTGCTGCCCAAAACCCGCCCGCCGAAAACCTTTGGAAGTTCACCGGCATGGGGGCCGACCTGGTTATTTTCAGCGGCGGCAAAACCATGCGCGGCCCGCAGGATTCCGGTTTGATTGTGGGAAAAAAGGAATGGATCGACCGCTGCCGCCGCTGGGGTCCCCCCACGGATGGCGTCTGCCGCGGGTGCAAGACCTCGCGCGAATCAATCGTTGGGTTGTACAAAGCCGTGCAGCTTTATCTCCAGCGGGACGAAGCCACCCTGATGCGCACCCTGAACCGCCGCTGCGCCGCTTTTGAGCGAACCCTGCGGGACTGCGGCTTTATCCAGATCACCCGCACGCAGGAAGGCCCTGTCGGCCAGGTTATGGCCCGCACCTATGCCGTAATGCCGTATGGCAGCGCCAAAGATTTGGCAGATAAAATGCGTGCCAACGGCATTTACATCGGTGCGGAGCCGGGCAACCGGATTCTACTCAACCCGTTGATGGTCGCGCCTGCACAGGTCAAAACCGTGTGCGAAACGCTGACCACCTGTATGCAGCAAATCAAGGAGGAACTGTGAACCATGGGTGTTACGGAACAACGTATGGAACAGCTGGGCATTACCCTGCAGCAGACCGATTGGCGCGGCAAAGGCGCCGTGGAAGCCGTTTTGGCGGGCGATATGCTGTACATTTCTGCTCATTACCCGGTGGACGAAAACGGTACCCCCGTTTATGTCGGCCGTGTGGGCGCTGAAATTGACGAAGCCGCCGCATACCAGGCCGCGCGCCTGTGCGGGCTGAACATGCTGCGCACCATCCAGGCCTATATTGGCAGCCTGGACCGCGTGGATTACTTTGTCAAGGCGCTGGGCCTTGTCAACAGCGCCGGGGACTTTTACAACATGCCTGCCGTCATGAACGGTTACTCCGACCTGATGGTAGAGATCTTCGGCCACCGCGGGCAGCATGCCCGTGCGGCCATGGGCGCTTACGTTCTACCGGGCAATATGCCGGTCAGCGTGGACGCCATTGTTAAAATACGCCGTTAAAGGAGGGCACAGAACATGGCTGTGGCGAATCACCCCCTGTGCGAGCCGGTCCGCTTTGCGCATTACAAAGCGCTGGTTCCCATCCGGGAAGTTGACGGCATTGTGTATGTTTCCGGCCACGGGCCGGAAGATATCAACACCTATGAACCGCTGTACCGTGGCCGCGTTGGCACAGATCTTACGCTGGAAGATGGCTATAACGCCGCAGCAGAATGTGCCAAAACCCTGCTGCGTGCCGTGCAGCAGCGGTACGGCAGCCTGGACTGCATCCACCACCTGGTGCGCGCCACCGCGCTGGTGAACTGCGGCGAAGGTTTTACCCAACCCGAAAAAGTGGTGGATGGCTTTTCCGATACCTGCATGGAAATTTTGCAGGAGCGCGGCTACCACACCCGCACCATTATGGGCACCCACAACATGCCCAACCACAATATCCCCGTTGAAGTTGAAATGATTTTTGTACTTGCGGACCGTTACCGCAATACCTTGGGAGGGAATCAGGATGTCTGCGTATGATCTTATTCTGCAGGGCGGCACGTTGTACGACCCCTGCGCCGGAACGATGGAACTTTGTGACCTTGCCATTAAGGATGGCAAAATTGCTGCCCGCGGCAAAAACCTGAACGCGGCGGATGCCGAGACCGTGATGGATGTGACCGGTCTGATCGTATCCCCAGGTCTGATCGACATGCACTGCCATGTCTACCCGGTGTTCCCCTACCAGATGCCGGATTCTCTGCGCACCATCAACGCGGAAGAATACATGTTCCGCGCCGGTGTTACCACTGCGGTGGACGCCGGTACCACCGGCTGGCGCAACTTTGGCGACTTCAAGGAAAACGTTATCGACGCCACCAAGGTGCGTGTTCTCGCCTTTATTGATATGGCCGCCAAGGGGATGCACTATCCCCCGTCAGAGCAGGCTGTGGCTGACATCAACCCCGAAATCACCGCCGCCGTTGCCAACACCTGGTCGGATGTCATTGTCGGCGTCAAGAGTGCCCACTATTGGGCGAAGCACGAGGATGCTGACCACCCCATCTGGGCTTCCATTGACGGCGCTATCAAGGCAGCTTCCATGAGCGGAAAGATCGTGATGGTGGACAGCATCCCCATTGTGCCGGAACGCAGCTACCCGGACATCCTGGCCCGCCTGCGCCCAGGCGATGTACACACCCATGTGTTTGCGCAGCAGTTCCCCCTGATGGACGAAAACGGCAGGATGCAGCCCTATATGCTGGCCGAACGGGAGCGCGGCGTTCACTTTGATGTGGGCCACGGTTCCGGCAGCTTCTGGTTCCGCCAGGCGGTCGGCTGCTTCAACCAGGGCTTCTGGCCGGATACCATCTCCACCGACCTGCACCACCAGAACGTGACCGGCCCCGCCATTGACCTGTTGTATGTTGCCAGCAAGTTCCTGGCCATGGGCATGCCGCTGCAGGATGTGCTGTACCGCGTAACCCGTGCCCCGGCGCTGAGCATCCACCGCCCCGAACTGGGCACGCTGGATGTGGGTGCCTACGCAGATATCGCTGTGCTGCGCAACCGCGAAGGTAAGTTCGGCTACATGGACTGCGGCGGTGCCCGCCTGACCGGCGAAGGCAAACTGGAGTGCGTTGCCACCCTGCGTGAGGGCGAAGTGGTGTTTGACCCCGAAGCCCGCAGCATGCCGGATTGGCAGAACGCCCCCGCCCCCTATTGGACAGCCCCCGGCACAACGCGCAGCTGGACGCTGTGGAAGTGAGGAAATTATGCTGCTGAATGACCGCGACCAGATCATTGCCATGACGGCAGAGTGGACCGGCGAACGCTACCCCAATGGCCGCCCCCGCGTGAGCGATGAAAAAATAGAGATCCTGAAAAACCTGACCCAGGAAGAAATCTGGCAGCCGCTGTACTCCTGCGGATACCGGTTCCAGTTCCAGGGTGATTTGAAACCTCTGCACCTGGACAAAAAGCTGTACGGCCGTGCTGTGACCTGCTGCTTTATGCCCCAGCGCCCGGACCTGCGCCAGCATGTGTTCAATGTAGCCCGCAGCCGTGGCTGGAAAGGCGACTGCAACCAGTGGGTGATCGACAGCTTGGAAGAAAACGATGTTGTTGTGTGCGACCTGTATGATAAGATCCTGCGCGGCACCTTTGTGGGCGGCAACCTGACCACCGCGGTCAAGGCCCGCACCAAAAACGGCGGCGTGGTGGTGTGGGGCGGCGTGCGCGATTTGGAACAGATGCAGAACATTGATGTGCAGGTGTTCTATCGCGGCGTAGACCCCACCCCCATCCGGGACTGCCAGATCACGGCGTTCAACGGCCCCTGCCGCATCGGCGCGGCCATCTGCCTGCCGGGCGATATCGTTATCGGCACCAAAAACGGCATTCTGTTTGTGCCCAGCCATATGGTAGATTACGTCATTGAGCACGCCTACAAATCTCAGGTGCGCGACCTGTACGCATTCCCCAAGCTGGAAGCCGGTATCTACACCACCGCCGATGTGGACGCCGTGGTGTGGAACGACCAGATGATGCAGGCCCTGCTGAACTTTATTGATACCAACCCCGCCGCGGCCAAGTATCGCGGGCTGGACTGGAGCGTGGAACTGCGTGCCGCCGCCGGTGACGAAGCCGCCATTGATGAGCTGTACCAGCAGTTTGACATTGAGCGCTATGGCGCGCCCGGCCAGAAAAAAGAGGTGCTGATATGAGAGATATTTCGCTTTACCTGAGCACGATCCCCGATTATAACCAGATGCTGGCGGGAAAAAATGTGCTCATCACCACCGCTGCCCGCGGCATTGGCAAAAGCATTGCCCTGCTGTTTGCGCGCCAGGGGGCGGACGTCTATTTCGGTGGCCGCAACGAAGAATATGTGCGCACCACAGAAAAAGAATTGCAGCTCATCCGCCCCGGCTGCCGCGGCTATGTGGTAGACCTGGCCAAAGCCGACCAGACCGAAGCCTTTGTGGATGCTGCCGTAAAGGACAGCGGCGGCTTTGACATTCTGGTTTCTACCGTTGGCGTCAACTGCCACTGTCCTGCAGCGGAATACAAAGATGAGGATATGTTCCGCCTGTTGGAAACGAACTATCTCAGCGGCGTGCGCTGCGCGCGCAAAGTTATCCCCACCATGCAGGCGCGCGGGGGCGGCAGCATCATCAACATTTCGTCCATTCACAGCCTGATGAGCCAGCCCACCAACATGCTGTACGCCGGTACCAAGGGCGCAATGAATGCCGCAGCCCGCGTGATGGCACTGGATTACGCCAAGGATAACATCCGGGTGAACACTATCTGCCCCGGCGTGGTCATCAGCGATGTGATGTATGATGACATGGACAAGCTGGACGATGCCGGCAAAAAGCAGTTGGACGCTGCCCTGCACCGCTGTCAGCCTTTGGAGCCTGGCCGCATGCAGGATATTGCCAACACAGCCCTGTTTTTTGCCAGCAATATGAGCGCCAACATTACCGGCCAGACCCTGCTTTCCGACGGCGGAACAAGCATTAAGGCACATGATATGGACTGCTGAAACTAGGTAAGAGGTGGGAAGGAGGAGTTAGGAGTTAATTAGGAATTTGAGGTAGGGCGGGGTCACCCGACCCCGCCGAATTGGCCCGAAGGCAGCTCTTAGACTGGAGATAAACTGTTCCCCACAGATAATTTTTATTGTCCATCATCTTCTTTCTCTTACCTCTCACCCTACCAATTCCTACTTTCTACTTTCTCATTCCTAATTGTTCTAACTTCTCCCCCTGCTTCCTGACTCCTAACTTTTCCCGGAGGTTCCCAATGGCCCACACTCTTTTATTTTCCGGCTATGGTGCGCCGGGGTGCGATGATCTGGCGGTGTGCCGCTTAACAGCGGACGGAACGCTGGAAACTTTATCTACCCTGCGGCATGGCCGTGCCCCCAGCTTTTGCTGCCGGGGGCAAAATGGTTGGATTTATGCCGCATCGGAACGCGGGGATGGCGCGGATGTGACCGCCTATGTGCTGGACGGCACGACCCTGCGCGAGATCGCCCGCATTGAAATTCCTACCGGCCGCGGCTTGTGCCATCTGTATGCCTGCGGCGATGTGATTTATGGCAGCTGCTTTGAAAACGGCCTGTATTTTGCTGTGGATAGTGCCCTGACTCGCATTTTGTGGCAATTCCAGCCCGCAGGGGCCAACGCCCACTGGGTGCAGTCTGTGGGGCACGCGTTATTCCTGGCGGATTTGGGCAACAGCCGTCTGTACCGCCTTGCGTTGGAAAATAATCTGCCCACCGGCAGCGTAAAGACTCTGCCCCAGCCCACCGGCAGCGGCCCGCGCCAGGTGTTGGATGCCGGGGACGGCATGCTGGACTGTGTGTATGAGCTGGACGGCCACATGCGGGTGCTGAACCATGACGGCTGCACTGTTTCCACAGTGCAGGCCAGCACTGTGCCCAAGCCGCGCAGCTGGCCGGGTGGTGCCTGCGCCACGGCGGATGGCACCCTGTTTGTCAGCAACCGCGGGCCCAACACCATCTCGGCGTGGCAGCGCAACGGCCCGACCCGCCATTTCCTTTGCGAATGGCCCACCGGCGATTGGCCGCGGGCGCTGTGCGCGGTGCCGGGCACCCTGTATCTGTTGGCTGCCTGCCAACGAGAGGGCGCGGTGCATTGTTACGATTGTTCACCCTTGCCCCACCGCGCCCCTACCGAAACCGCCAGCCTTGCGCTGCCTGGTGCTTCCTGCGCGCTGGTGCTGGACTGATTTTTGTCATTGTATTTTCTCTTTTCCTCATTTTTTACTTGTTCAAGCTTTTCTTCTCTGCACAATAACCTCCTATTTGCACCTTTCCCTATGGCAAAGCCCATACCGGAAAAGCGGGATTTCCCTGTCTCTGCTTTTCGGTATGGGCTTTTTGTAGTTCTTTTATTTTCTGGGGTTACCGTGCGCGGCTCTGGCGGCGGTACTGGGTGGGGGTGCTGCCCATCGACTTTTTGAACATCTTGGTAAAATAGTTCACATCCAGGATGCCCACCTGCTCCGCCACCACCGAGATATTCTGCTCGGTGGAGCTCAACAGATTGGCCGCGCGCTGGATGCGCTGCGTGTTGATAAAATCTGTCAGGGTGGTTCCGGTATCCTGCTTGAACAGGCTGGAGAGGTACGATGGGCTGATATAGTACATAGCGGCCAGGCTTTTGGGCGAAAGCTGGTCCGACAAGTTCAGGTTGATCGTATTGATGACCTTTTGCACCAGTGGTGAATATTGCTGCAAAGAATACCGCCGCACATATGCGCAGTACTCTTTTACCATTGTCTGCACCAGCGGCCAGCTTTCTTCGTCCACCATGTTTTCGATCATCAGGGCATAACGGGAGGAAATCTCGTCAATGTAATACGGGTGGATGTTGCTGCGCTCAATGGCTTTGCGCAGCAGAGTGTTCATTACGGTCAGCATGATCTTGGTCTGGTACAGTGAGCCGAAAAAACGCCCGCCATAGGTAAAGCGTGCCATTTGCTGGCAGGCTTTCAGCGCAGCTTCGGTGTTGCCGCAAGCCGCCGCGTCCCAGATGGCATTTTCGTTGGCATAGCGCTGTTCAAGCATCTGGATCGGGATCTCCCGCTGGAACTCCGGTTCGGTAAAATAGCGCAGGTCAGTGGTAAAATGGAACGGCAGAAACTCTTTCTGCTGATCCAGGTGGAATTCCTCTTTGGGGAACATCATGGAAACAACTGCCACGATGGAAGCCTGGAAACCGCTGCCCGACAGAATCCGCACCCCGTTATAGTAGCTCTGTACAGCGTCATCGCCTTTCTCACCAATGTGACGGCGTGCCCAGCTGCGGGATTTTTCGCTGCGCTCGGCGGTGGCCCACGGGCCGATCATGAACACAGCGTTTTCTTCGTCTGGAATGCGGAACAGCGCAAACTGCAATTCAAAGGTGCCTTCGGCAAACAGCAGCGTATTGGGCGGGGTGCTTTGCAGCAACAGGCTGCCGAATTCCTGCCCGTCAAAATAGGGGTCCAGCGCTTTGCGCAGGCCGTAATCAAACTGGTCCAGCCCATCAAAGGGCGGCGTTACCCGCATGCAGCGGATGTTGCTGGCGGAGGCCAGCCGGGTCAGAACGTCCAGTAAATCTGCTTGCATCAGGCACCTCGTTTTCTCAGCGGCGGGCGGCGCTGCCGCGTGCCCACCGGGTAAAGGGGTTATTTTTTGCCCCGCGTGTTATCGTTGTTGCTTTTCCCGGCCAGGTAACGCATGATGGGCGGCATGCCCACGGCAAGCGCTACCAACACCGCCAACACAAGCGGGCTGGGGGCCTGGTGGTTAGGGTTGAACAACAGCTGAACGATCTGGTCCATGGCGGTTCGCCTTTCTTGTGTGCCGTATCGGCGTTAAAAAGTATGACTTTACTGCTTCTAGTTTAACATGTCTGCGCGGAAATGGAAAGCAATTTTGCCGGAAATAATAACCAAAAGCAATAGCTGCTTTTCGGCATATTGTGCAGGTGCTACCCTGAAATTTTGCCAGCATGCGCTGTTTTCCTGAATCCACAGCAAGCCCCGCAGGCAAACAGCAGCCTGCGGGGCGGCGGAGGGAGGAGGCTTTTACAGGTAAATGATGCCGTTTTCGTCCGGTTTCATCGGCACGGCGATCATTGCGTCGATCATTGTCATGGCAATGGAAAATCCGCTCCAGCAGGTGACCAGGTAGAGCAAGCCCATCTTCCACTGTTTTGCATAAAAGCGCTGGGCGCCAAATACCCCAAGAAGGCACCACCGCAGGTAGGCCTTGCGGTTCACCGGCACTTTGGCCCGGTTAGCGTGGGCGGTCACAGCGCAGTCAATCAGCCGCCACAGGGGGCCGTGGCTAGCAGCTTCATCGGTGCGCAGTGCAGAGTTCTGGGTGGTTTCGGAAGCCATTTCCATTTGCTTTTCCAATGCAGGTACCTCACTGTAATAACGGGTGCGCCCGATGGACGGGCGGCCCCGCGGGGAATGTGGTTCGGTTTGGGGTTATGCTTCGGCCATAGCCTTTGCCTTGATCTTGACAATCTCGTCCTGGATCTCGGCCATCTTTTCTTTGCTCAGCGGATAGAACTTCATGGCAATCAGGTTGCAGATCAAACCGATGGTGATCAGGCCGTATGCCAGGAACACAACGCCAACACGCAGCTGCGGGGTAACGATATCGCCCACGCTGGGGTTGTGGTCGGTAAAGCCGCAGGCAGCAAACACCAGACCGGCGATCATGGGAGCGAAAGAGGAAATCATCTTGTCCACAAAGCTGAACAGGGTGCCCATCAGACCGGGAACATACTTGCCGGAGCGGTATACTTCATAGTCGGCACAGTCGGCGGTCATGGGAATTACGATATTGCCGGAAATACCCTGGCAGCCGGCATACAGGATGCTGAACACAACATAGATGATCAGGAAGGGGCCCCAGTTCAATGCACCGGTTTCGGGGTTGCTGGTCATTGTTGTGGGGTCGCCAACAATCCACAGGGCGGACAGGATAACGTTGCAGATAATGCCGCCGATGGAGCCAATGACCATGGCTTTTTTCTGGCCAAAGCGGGTGGCAACAATGGAGATAACCAGGAAGGTGAGGATGACGCTGGGGATGGTGGTAACGGCGGTCACGCTGCCCTGCAGTTTGATGGAACCGGCAATGCAGGCAAACATAGCAACGGAAACAGCGCTGGTTTTGGCAGTGGAGCCAAGCTTATCCGTGGAGGCGGACAGCACCAGCATCTGGATGGCGCGGTTGTTTTTCAGGGTATCCCAGTAGTCTTTCAGGCCGACCTTGATGGGTTTGCCAGTGCCAAAGAATTCCGGGCGGTCCTTGGGTGCAATGGAGATGACGGCGATCACGGTAAAGATGGCGGACATAATGGCGGTCATCATCCAGAATTCATGGAAGAACTGGGTAGAGGTATAGTTGCCAACATCAGCATACTTGTTGGCAATGTTGGCAACGACAATAGCCAGCACCGTAAACAGGATGGTATTGAACACGCCATCGAAAGAAGCGAACATGGGGCGCTGTTTGGGATCGTTGGTCATGCAGCTCTGGGCGCTCTTGGTAACAACGCACTGGCAGGTGTAGCCCAGGTAATAAACGCAGCAGAACACAACAAAGAAAATAAAGCGGGCGGGGCCTTCCGGCAGTTTGTGGGTAAAGTGGAACATGATAAAGCTGGAAGCCGCCAGAATGATGTTGCCAATGACCATGAACGGGCGGTTTTTGCCGAACTTGCCGTTGGTTTTATCCACCATGTAGCCAATGAACGGGTCAGTTACGCCGTCCCAGATACGCATAGCCATGGTAAAGCTGGATGCCATGACCATGCCAACGCCAACAAAGCCCAGTAGATAAAAACTGACATAGTTCATGAACATCAGGTAAAGGTTGGTTGCGGTGTTGTTGAGCGCAAAGCCTGCAATGCGCCACAGGGGTACACGGTGGATGCCGTTTGTTTCGTAATCCTTGTCATAATACTTGTCGGGCAGGGTTCTTGTCTTAGCCATTTCTTTTCTCCTTACTTGGGGTGTATCTGAAAGGCTGAAAATGCGGCCTGTTCAGGTACACTTTATGGAATTTCTTCCTCCGCTTGTCTGGAACGATCCGGCACCCAGCCCCACACTGTTCACCGCAGTTCCACAACTTTGTGTCTATATTATGAACGTTCAGGAAGAATGGCGTTAGTAAATTTTACAGGTAAAACAGGAAAATCGGAGCATAAATTATGCAGGGGGAAGCGATGAGCAGGGAGAATTTGCAATGAGAAATTAGCAATTATAAGGTAAGAACCGGCGCTTTACTTACAAAGAATAAATAATAATGAATCATGGTGGTGGAACGCGGCGCGGTGAACCGCTCAAAAATAGTAAGCTTGTTGCGTATCGGAAAGTATGTGATGGAACATGAAGCTGATTTGTGAGGGGACGATGCTTGCCATCGTCCCGTGGGCCTATCTGCATTGCAGCTTTCAAAATTGTATCATGCCGTACTCTGCGATGGTGGTGCGGTCCCCAGGCCGGGCCGAATGCCAGGCACCACAATTATTCGCAGATTTTGCGGGTTTTCCCAAAAAATCTACTAACGATACCGGCGGTTTTATGTGATAATAGAATCATCGAACAACTTCCGAACCGCAAAAACCTTTGGCAACACCGCACAATTCCCGCCTTGCGGCTTAAGCACCGCTCCGGCGGCTACGGCACGGCATCTGCGTTGCCAAAATGCTCGATAAGACATCCAGTATTATCTGCGCTTTTGGCTTAGCATCTGCCGCACCTCGCTCGCCGTATCGGCACTTAGAATTATGCGGTATTGCCCTTTGTAAAACACGGAACCAACATGACGCAAGCCCAACGTATTTCAGGGAAACACTTCACCCAGTCTGGTATCCAACCCCACCCAAACTGAACGAATGGCCCCACATTCCCGGAAAAATTGTTGGAGCAAAACATTCATTTTATTGAAACAAGGAGAAACAACGCTATGGAAAATAAATCTTTGCTGTACCCCTGCGCTTCCGCTGCACGCCGCGTTATCAGCCTGGATGGTATGTGGCGCTTTGAGTTCGACCCCGAAAGCAACGGTATGGATGCCGGCTGGGGCGTCGGACTGCCCAAACCCATCTCGATGCCGGTCCCGGCTTCGTTCTGCGATTTCTTTACCGATAAGGAGTCCCGCGAATACTGCGGCGATTTCTGGTACGAAACCGATTTCTTTGTTCCGGGTGAATGGAGCGGCAAGGATGTTGCCATCCGCTTCGGTTCTGTCACCCACCGCGCCCGCGTGTTTGTGAACGGCGTGGAAGTTGCCAACCATGAGGGCGGCTTTTTACCCTTTGATGCCAACGTGACCGAGATTGTGCGGTACAACCAGTACAACAAGCTGACTGTGTTGGCCAACAACGAACTGAACGAGTACATGCTGCCCGCAGGCCAGACCAACACCCTTTCTAACGGAAAAAAGGTTGCGGCACCGTACTTTGATTTCTACAATTACGCGGGTATCCACCGCCCGGTCAAGCTGCTGGCCTTGCCCAAAGAGCGTGTTCTGGATTTTGAAGTGACCCACCGCCTGGTGGACGGCGGTGCCGAGGTAGACTATACCGTAACCACGAATGGCAGCCATGATGTGACGGTGGAAGTGCTGGATGGCACCACCAAGGTGGCCGAAGCCAGCGGCAAAACCGGCACTTTGAAAATCACCAATGCTAAGCTGTGGAATGTGCACGCCGCTTACCTGTACAACTTCGTCATCCGCATTACCGATGGCCACGCCGTGATCGATGAATATTTTGACAAGATCGGCATCCGTACCTTTGAAGTTAAGGATGGCCACTTCCTGCTCAACGGCAAACCGGTGTATCTGCGCGGTTTTGGCAAGCACGAAGATTCCGACATCCGCGGCCGCGGCCTGGACCTGGCTACCGTCAAGCGCGATTACGAGCTGATGAAGTGGATCGGCGCAAACTGCTTCCGCACCAGCCACTACCCCTATGCTGAAGAACTGTACCAGATGGCAGACGAAGAGGGCTTTTTGATCATTGACGAAGTGCCTGCCGTCGGCTTTATGCAGAGCACGATGAATTTCCTGGCTGCCAACCAGGGCAACGGCAAAAAGGTGGGCTACTTTGAAAAGGAAACCACCCCCAAGCTGCTGGAAAACCACAAGGCTGCCCTGACCGATATGATCACCCGCGACAAGAACCACGCATCGGTCATCGCATGGAGCATCCTAAACGAACCCCAGTGCACCAGCGAGGGTACCGAAGCATACTTTAAGCCGCTGTTTGACCTGGCCCACGAGCTTGACCCCCAGAAACGCCCCCGCACCTATGCCATCGTGATGATGAGCCTGCCCAACAACAGCAAGGGCCAGCAGTTTGCGGATTTCATCAGCCTGAACCGCTATTACGGCTGGTATGTGATGGGCGGCATGTGCATTGTGGACGCCGAGACGGCGTTCCGCAAAGAGATGGACGGCTGGGCACAGGTTTTGAACGGCCGCCCGATGATCTTTACCGAGTACGGCGCTGACACCATGCCCAGCGAGCACAAACTGCCCAGCGTGATGTGGAGCCAGGAGTACCAGAACGAGTACCTGGATATGAACCACAATGTGTTTGACAGTTACGGCTTTGTGCAGGGCGAACTGGTGTGGAACTTTGCCGACTTCCAGACCACCGAGGGCATTATGCGTGCCAACGGCAACAAAAAGGGTATTTTCACCCGCCAGCGCCAGCCCAAGGATGCCGCTTTCCACTTCCGCGCACGCTGGACCGGCCTGCCGGTAGATTACAAGGGCGATACCGCACAATTCTAAGTGCCGATACGGCGAGCGAGGCACGGCAGCTGCTAAGCCAAAAGCGCAGATAATACTTTGTGTATTATTGAGCATTTTGGCAATGCAGATGCCGTGCCGCAGCCGCCGGAGCGGTGCTTAAGCCGTCAGGCGGGAATTGTGCGGTGTTGCCCAAGGGCAATAAATAACATTTCCTGCCTTTAACAGTTCAACACCTCCTCTCCTACGCGGGCACATCCTTTTGCGGTGTGCCCGCGATCTTGGATTCTATTGGAAATTAGGGCAATACCGAAAGGAGCTCTCCATGCCAAAAGCATCTGACAACATCAAGATTTACCGCAACCCCAATGGGCCAGTAGTGTCCACCGTTAACCGCAGGGTGTTGGAACAGGACGGCCTGACCTTCAAGGATATTGACGGCACCGGAACGCTGTCCCCCGTCAACGACTGGCGCAACAGCCCGGCCGAGCGCGCAGCGGCTTACGTTAAAACGTTGAGCGTGAAGGAAAAGATCGCCCAGCTGTTCATTTCGGACTGGCGGATGGCCAAGTACCCCATCACCGGCCCCATGGCGGACCTATATAAAGATATTGAGAAAAAGACTGACGAGACAGGCATTCTGGATGAGGGCGAATTCCGCGGCAAGACAATTTTCGGCGAGCAGTACTTGCCCGGCACCTCTCTCCTGCTCAAAGACTGGTTCAACCGCCATGTTATCCTGCGTGCCAACGCCACCCCCGCCGATTTGGCTGATTGGATGAACCAGGCGGATGCAGTGTGCGAGGAGTGCGAGCACTTTATCCCTGTGGCAGCGGCGTCCAACTCCCGCAACGAGAATGGCGAGCTGGTGTTCGGAATGAACGATGCGGGCGGCGTGCTGGCAACCTGGCCTGGTACCTTGGGCATTGCCGCCGCCGTTAAGGGCAACAACATTGATCTTGTGGACAAGTTTGCCGATACCATCCGCCGCGAATGGAACGCCTGCGGCCTGCGCAAAGGCTATATGTACATGGCGGACGCTGTGACCGACCCGCGCTGGCAGCGTACCTACGGTACTTTTGGCGAGGATCCGGCCCTGATCAGCGAGATTATGGCCCATATTATCCCCCGTATTCAGGGCAGCGACCATGGTGTGACCGAGGATGGCGTTGCGGTAACGACCAAACACTTCCCGGGCGGCGGCGCGCGCGAAAATGGCTTTGACCCCCATTACGCTGCGGGCCAGTGGAACGTGTACGCCACCCCCGGCAGCCTGGAAACCTACCACCTGCCGCCGTTTGCCGCGGCCGTCAAGGCGGGAACTTCTTCCATTATGCCGTATTATTCTAAGCCCGCAGCAGCAAAAAGCGCGGTGCAGCATGATCTAGCAGGCAATACCGTGGAAATGAAACCTTATGGCTTCGCCTACAACAAGTATTTTATCGATACCATGCTGCGCGGTCAGATGGGTTTTGACGGCTACATCAATTCCGATACCGGCATTGCCCACAACATGGCCTGGGGCGTTGAGATGCTGGATGTGCCGGAGCGCATCGGCTTTGCCGTGACCAATGCAGGCGTGGATATCATCAGCGGCCTGTTTGATAACGAAGCCGGCATGGAAGCCTACAACCGCGGCAAAAATGGTTATTATGAAACCCACCCCCTTCCGGAAGGCTTTGCCAAAGAGGAACTAACCCTGACGGATGAAGCACTGGACCGTGCCGTGGCCCGCACCCTGACGGAACTGTTTGCCCTGGGAATGTTTGAGAACCCCTACCGCGACCCGGACGAAGCCGCACGCATTGTGGCCACCCCCAGCGATTGGGAAGCCGCCGCGGATGCCCATCGCCGCAGCGTGGTGCTGTTGAAAAATGACGGTACCCTGCCCCTGACCGCCGACAAGCGCGCGAACAAAAAAATCTATGCCGAAGCATTTTTGAAAAACGCCAAGCACGCCGCGGATTCCACTGCCGCGCTGCGCAAAGAGCTGGCCGATACCTGCATCCTGGTGGATGACCCCGCCCAGGCGGATTTTGCCCTGCTGTTTGTCTCTCCCTCCTCCGGCGAATATTTTAACGCCACCCCCGGCTATCTGGAGCTGGATATCTGCGAGGACAAGACGGTCTGCAATGTAGATGCGAACGGCAAGCCAATGGCCGACACCCACACAGAAACAACGCTGCATGGTGGAAAACGGCTGGCTGAGATTGCCGCATCGGTACACGCAAACGGCGGCAAGGTCATCACCAATGTGAACATAACGCTGGCTTGGCAGCTGGGCAATGTAGAGCCGTTGTGCGATGTGCTGCTGGCCGGGTTTGACACCTACCGTTCTGCTACGCTGGATGTGATTTTTGGCTGTTTTGCCCCCACCGGCAAGCTGCCCCTCACCCTGCCCCGCGGGGATGCCGTGCTGGCCGTGAACGCCGACGGCGTTTGCATCAGCCCCAACGATGTGCCCGGTTACGACAAAGATCGCTATATGCCCGATTCCCTCAAAGACGAGAACGGCAAAGCCTATGCTTACCGCGATGCTGCGGGAAATTATTATGAGTATGGATTTGGATTGGAAGGATAAGCCTGTTGGTGCGGCAAGGCAAAACGACGTAAAACGATTAGTAATTAGCAATGAGTACTGAAATAAGGCAGGACCCGGTGCAAACTCCGCACCGGGCCCTGCTCTATTTCCAATTCCTAATTTCTCATTGCTAATTCCTAAGGCAATACCGCATAATTCCCGCCTTACGGTTTAAGCACCGCTCCGGCAGCTGCGGCACGGCATCTGCGTTGCCAAAATGCTCGATAAGACATCCAGTATTATCTGCGCTTTTGGCTTAGCATCTGCCGCACCTCGCTCGCCGTATCGGCACTTAGAATTATGCGGTATTGCCCTAATTGAAAAGCCCCTTACTTAGTTTTCCGCTTCCACCCTGTGCGTCATACAGCTCTTATAACTGTTTTCCAGGGCGGTTTCCACTTTGCGGTAGTTGCGGCGGGCAACAGCGGTGAACAGAACATCCACCATGCACATCTGGGCAATGCGGCTGCTCATTGCACCGCTGCGGTGGCTGATTTCCGGCGATGATGTGTACAAACACAGGTCCGCAGCCTGGGCCAGGGGGCTGTTGTCGAACCGGGTCAGCGCAATGGTGGTGCCTCCCCGGGCGGCGGCCAGGTGCAGGCACTCCATCACCTCGCGGGTGGTACCGGAGTTGGATACAAAAATGCCCACATCCTTTGGCCCCATAGTTGCAGCATAAGTAAGCTGAATGTGCAGATCCTGCGCATAACAGGCGGACTTGCCAATGCGGATCAACTTATAATACAGGTCCTGCGCTACCAGCGACGATGCATTCACTCCGAACAGCCGCACACTGTCCGCCTGGATGATTTTCCCCGCGGCACGCTCCACAATGGCGGGATCCAGCAGCTTCATTGTGTCCTCAATAGCGCAGATGCTGCTGGTTTTCACCGCGTCCGCCATCTCAGTGATGGTGTTATAGTCCCGGATATCAGTAAAGAATCCGCTGCTCTCCCGCTGGGCAGTGGGAGCGTTGGTCTCGTTCAGCTCGTTGAACAGGGCTTTTTTCATATCCTTCAAGCCGTCAAAGCCGATGTGCTTGCACAGCCGCACCCAGGCCACCTGAGTGGTATCGGCTTGTTTGGCCAGCTTGGCAATGGGCAGCACAAACACGCTGTCCACATGGCTTAAAAAGAAGGACGCTGCCTTTTTTTCGGAATCATTCAAATCATCATACAAGTCCCGCACACGGATTTCGATGCTGGTCATGGATGGTCCCCCTTTCCGGTTATTGGCTGATTTTACCCATCACAACGGGGTGTACAGCACCGGTTGCTCCGGGGGCGTTGTTGGGCTGGCCGTACATGGCTTCGTTCGCCAGCACGGCAAAGGCCACGGCCTCCTTCGCGTTGCTGTCCAAACCAAGCTGCTCGTTGGTCATCACCTCGCAGCCGGGCAGACAGTCGGCAATATGGGCCAGCAGCGTGGGGTTCATGCTGCCGCCCCCGCCCACGATCATCCGGTCCGGCTTGACGGGGCAGTAATCCCGCACGCCCGCGCTGATGCACTCCGCCGTAAAGCGGGTGGCGGTGGCCAGCACATCCCCCAGCGGCACATCCAGCTCGTTGGCTTTCTTCAGCAGCTGTTCCACATAGGCATCACCGTACATTTCGCGGCCGGTAGTTTTGGGCGGGGTGCGCTTCAGGTATTCGTCCTGCATCATCCAGGCTAACAGGGCGGGGTTGACCTGAGCGGCAGCAGCCATTTTGCCGCCGTCATCATAGCGGGCTTTTCCGTTCGTCATGCGGGCGGCAAGGGCATCGATCACCATGTTGCCCGGCCCGGTATCAAAGGCCAGCACACCGTTCAAGCCCGCACCGCGGGGCAAAAGCGTGATGTTGCCAATACCGCCAATGTTCTGCAATGCCACATTGCGTTGCGGGTCCTGGTAAAGCAGATACTCGGTATACGGCACCAGCGGCGCACCAAGGCCGCCTGCAGCCATATCCCGTACGCGGAAATCGCTCACCACGGGGCAGCCCAGCGCTTCCACGATCATTGAAGCTTCGCCGATTTGCAGGGTGCCGCGCACTTTGTAGCCCAGGTAGTCCTGCTCCACCGGGGCATGGAACACCGTCTGCCCATGGCTACCCACAAAGGCAACATTCCGCGGGTCCACGCCCGCCTGCGCGCAGACTGCCAGGCAGGCGTCTGCGCTGAGCTTGCCCAGCAAAAAGTTCATTAGGCAAAGTTCCTCGCTGCCGCCAAAGTTCCCTGCCGCCACCTGTAAAATGCGGCTGCGCACAGCATCGGTGAACGGCAGCGTGACAAACGCCATCTGGCGCACGTGGGTGTTGGTGCTGCACCCGCTGATTTCCACCAGCACAGCGTCAATGCCATCAGCCGAAGTACCGCTCATCAGGCCGATTGCCAGTTTTTTTGCCTCTGCATCTTTGCACAACATTGTCATGCTCCACCCTTTCGTTCAGAGGGGTACTGCAAAACCTTAGGGCAACACCGCACAATTCCCGCCTTACGGCTTAAGCACCGCTCCGGCGGCTGCGGCACGGCATCTGCGTTGCCAAAA